>JAEYYS010000252.1 GCA_023428335.1 Verrucomicrobiota bacterium
GTTCGGCGCAGCCGTCGGCTTGCACGACTCCCTGGCGGTGATCGGCGCCCCGGGTCGCGGCACCGAGGCCGGTGCCGCCGCCGGTGAAGCCTACCTCTTCAGCCCCGCCGGCATGGCCTGGTCGCAGACGCAGGTGCTGGCCGCGACGGACGGCGCCGCCGGCGATGCCTTCGGCGTCGCCCTGGCCCAGCAGGGTCCGCGGGTGCTGATTGGCGCCCCGGGGGCCGACATCGACAGCACGGCCGACCGCGGCGCCGCCTACCTGTTCGGACCGGAGGGCACGACCCCCTGGGTGCAGCAGGCGCGCCTGACCGCGCCGAGCGGGGTTGCCGGCGACTGGTTTGGTGGCGCCACCGCGCTGAACCAGACCACCGCGCTGGTCGGTGCCTACCTGGCCGACAGCCCCGGCTGGGACGGTGGCACGGTCGAGAACCTTGGCGGAGCCCATGTCTTCCGCGTGTTCGGCTCCAACAGCCAGGAAATCGTGGTGACGGAGGAGGACGGCGAGGAGGAGTTGGAAAACGGCAACTCGCTGGATTTTGGCCCGGTCACCGTCGGCCTGCAGGAGACCCGCAGCTTTGTCATCCGCAACCTCGGCAGCCAGCCGCTCGGCAACCTCAAGACCGCCGTATCGGGCAGCCATGCCAGTCAGTTCCGCGTGGTCAACGCGCCGCCGACGGCCCTGCCTCCAGGCGCGTCCTTTGCCCTGGAGATCACCTTCTCGCCCAACAGCGTCGGCCCGAAGCAGGCCCTGCTGCGCTTCACCAGCAATGACGCCAGCGAAGGCACGCTTGAGATCACCCTGACCGGCACCGGCGTGGAAGCCTACGAACCCGAGTTCGAGTTTGGACCGGAATCGCAGATCGTCGCCGTCGGCGACCGCGTGCGCTTGGCAACAGGTGCCTTCGGCGAACCCGAGCCGACCCTGCAATGGCGCAAGAACGGCCGCGTGCTGCGCAACCGGACCTCGGCCACTCTGAATTTCACCGCCGCGCTCACCGATGCCGGCACCTACGATGTGCGCGCCACCAACCGCGCCGGCAGCGCCATCTCGGATCCGGCGGAGCTGGCCGTCGTCGACACCCGCCTGACCGTGCTCAACCTGCCCACGGGCGGCACCGCGGTGATGAAGGTGATCGCCGCCGGTAATGACCTCGGCTTCCAATGGCTCTTCGGTAGCGAACCGGTCGATCTGGAAGACAGCCGTGTCAGTCTTTCCGCCGACGGCAAAACGCTGACGATCAGCCAGCTCACGCCTCTCGACGCCGGCCAGTATTCCTGCCTGGTGACCGCTCCCGGTGGCTTCCTGCACGGGGGTCGCCACGAGCTCAACGTCTTCAGCCACGCCCCCGAGTTCAGCGAATTTGAGCTGCCGGACGCCTACGTGACCTGCCCGTATGACTTCCAACTGCCCTACAACATGGACCCCGGCTTCCGGCCCTCCCGGTTCAGCGCCACGGGCCTGCCGAAGAACCTCACCGTCGACCCGCTCACCGGTCGTCTCGGCGGCACGCCGGCCGGCGCCGGCGGCACGGTGCACAGCGTCACCTTCACCGCCTCCAACGCCAGCGGCAGCACGAGCGTGACCAAGACGCTGCACGTGCGCGCCCTGCCCTGCGGCCTGGTCGGCAAGTTCCTCGGTCTGGTCGAGCGCGATGGCGGTCTCAACGGTGGCTTCGGCGGCAGCATCGAGATGACGATCTCGACCGCGGGCGGCCTGAGCGGCTCCCTGAACCTGGGCGGCGCCAAGCATCCGTTTGCCTCGACGATCGTCTGCCCGTCGGAATCCAGCGTCGTGCAGGGCGAAATCATCGTCGAACGCAAGGGCCTGGGTTCGGTGCTGCTGCGCTACGCGATCGACCTCTATGAGGGCACGTTCGAGGGCACGATCACCGATCGCACCAACACGGTTTGGGAGTTCTCGCTCTTCGCCGGCAGCTACTACGACTCCGGCAGCACGGACGGCCTCGGCAGCGCGGCGCGTTTCAACTCCCCCTCGGGCATCGCCCGCGATCGCCTCGGCAACCTGTTCCTCGCCGACACCGCCAACCACGTCATCCGCCGCATCACCCCGGCCGGCCAAGTCACCACCTTCGCCGGCGTCGCCGGCCAGGCAGGACTGGCCAATGGTTGTGAGGCCGAGGTGCGCTTCAACTCGCCACGCGGCGTCGCCGTCGACATGCTCGGCTTCGTCTACGTGGCCGACACCGGCAACCGGGTCATCCGCCGCATCACGCCCGAAGGCAAGGTCAGCACCTTCGCCGGTACGGGCGACTCCGGCAGCAGCGACGGCCCCGGCACCAGTGCCACTTTCATGGCGCCCTACGGCATCGCCCTCGCCGCCGACGGTGTGCTGTATGTCAGCGATGTCGAGGCGCACACCGTGCGCCGGATCGGCAGCGACGCCGCGGTGAGCACCCTCGCAGGCAAGGCCGGTGTCAGCGGCGCCAGGAACGCCTCCGGCACCAGCGCGGAATTCCATGCCCCGCGCGGCTTGGTGGAATTCGCCCCGGGCGTGCTGCTGGTCTGCGACTCGGGCAACCACTGCCTGCGCCAGATCGTCATCAAGAACCGGGCGGTCAGCACCTTCGCCGGCGGTCTCGGCGTCGGCGGCGACGTCGACGGCAGCGTCGTCAACGCGCGCTTCCTTTACCCCTCGGGCGTCACCGCCCAGAGCGGCATCGCCTACGTGGCCGACACCGGCAACGGCACGATCCGACGCATCAACAAGTTCGGCGTCGTCACCACGATCACCGACAGCTGCGAAGAGGAGGAGTATGAACAGCCCTCGCTCGTGCCGCCGGGCGGCTACGAGTATGACAACTGCTGCTGCCCGGACGAGCGCTACGCGCCGTTCTACGAACCGCTCGGCATCGTGCTGTCCGGCCGCAAGCTCTTCGTCACCGACGCCGCCATGCACATCGTCGCCGCCGGCTCGGCGGGCGAGGCCTGCGATGTGCCCTTCGAGGGCGTGCGCAACCCCTGGGGCAACGACAGCTATCCGGAGTACAGCGAGCATCTGGCGCCGCCGCAGCCTGGCGAGGCCTGCTACAACCCGCCGGCCAGCCAGTATGCGGGCACCTACAACTTCATCCTCGACCCCGAAGGCCGGCGCTTGGTGGGCCTCCAGGAGGCCGATGGTGAAAACGGCTACCACGGCTACCCGCCGGAAGGCACCGGGTTCGGCACCCTGACGGTGAAGACCGACGGCACGGTTCTTGTCGCAGCCACCCTGGCCGATGGCACCACCGTGACCGGCAGCAGCATCCTCGGCGGCACCTACTACGACTACGTCAACCGCGTGCCCCTGTTCTTCATGCTCTACCGGAACACCGGCTCGCTGCTCGGCTGGCACGAAATCTCGTCCTATTACAACGAGGTGCTGACGCCGCCGGTCATCTCGATGCCGATGTCGAACTACGTCAACGGCTGCATGAGCTGGATGAAGATCCCGCAGCTGTCGACGACCGAGAAAAACTACGGCTACGGCTTCCCGACCCACTGCTTGGAAGTCGTTGGCGAGCAGTTCGACTCGACCTCCTATGCCAGCTTGGTGGGCAGCTACTTCTCCTCGGGTGAAAACAACGCGGAGTTGTTCATGAGCGGCGGCTACCTGGACGAATGGTTCGAACGGATCTTCACCTTCAACGCCAACAGCACGGCGACGATGCCCGACAACCTGGCCAGCTTCAGCTTCAACAAGAACAATGGTCGCTTCAGCGGCAGCTTCAAGCATGCCAGCCCGCTGCGCACGACCCCCTACCAGGGTGTCTTCCTGCGGCGCCTCTACGGCGGCTACGGCTTCTTCCTGAACGATATCGGTTCCGCCATCCTCTCCGGCTCGGCCGAGTTCGGCCCGGGCTACAACGACGACTGAGTTCGTGACGTCTCCCGGCCGGGGGGGGGGGGGGGGCGGGGGGGGGCGGCGGCCGGTGAGGGGTGGT
>JAEYYS010000364.1 GCA_023428335.1 Verrucomicrobiota bacterium
CCCCTCGACGGCTCGACGCGCTGGCAGCGCGCGCCGCTGTACAGCATCCTCTGGCTGGCGGAAGGCCGCTGCCTCTGCCGCCATGGCCGGGTCCTTCATCGGGTGCAGGCGCCTGCGCTGATTTTCGCCACGCCCTTCCAGGATCTGGAGCTGTTGCCGGATGGCGAACCTTTTCGCGGCCGCAGGCTGCGGTTCCACGGCGATTTCTACTGCATCGAGCGCCACAAGGCCGAGGTCTCCTGCAACGGCGTCATCTTCAACAATGTCTATTCGGTCCCGTTTGTCGCGCTCGACGCCGAGGGCCATCAGCAGGTGGCGCGCTACCTGGATCTGCTGGAGGCGGATTTCCGCCATGCCGGCGAGCCCGGCTGGCAGGACATGGCGGTCGCGCATTTGAAGATCCTGCTGATCATCGCCACGCGGCTGAAACGGCGCGAGGTCGAAGTGACCGAGGGCGAATGGCCCGCCGCGGCGCAGCCGATGCTGCTGCGGTTGCGCCAGTTGATTGAGGCCCACTTTCGCGAGTGGCACAAACCCTCCGACTACGCCGCCGCCCTGCAGCTCAGTGGCAATGCTCTGGCGAAACTGACCAAGCGCCACCTGCTGAAAACGCCGACGGAACTGATCGTCGAGCGCAGCCTGCTGGAGGCCAAGCGCCTGCTGCATTTCAGCACGCTGAGCGTCAAGGAGATCGCCTTCCAGCTCGGCTTTGCCGACTTCGGCTACTTTGGCCGACTGTTCAAAAAGCACGCCGGCATCACCCCCACCGAGTACCGCCACCGCGTCGGCATTGTCCTGCTCGGGTGAATTTGTCCGATCCTTGGCGGGGATCGTCCGCCTGTTCGAATTTGCCGGGTCGGTGTCGAGAGGGCAGGGGTGTGGGATGAATGCAGCCCTCGTCTTCCTCTCGCAGTTCGATCGTTTTGGCATCCGCCTGCTGCGCGTCGCCATCGCCGTGATCCTGCTCTGGATCGGCGGCCTCAAGGCCTTCCCGTACGAGGCCGACGGCATCACCCACTTCGTTTCCAATTCGCCGTTGATGAGTTTCTTTTACAACCACCCGGAAGAGTACAAGGAGCATCGCAACCGTGAGGGCGAGTTGATCCCCGCGAACCGCGAGTGGCATCGGGCCAACAACACCTATGGCTTCGCCTACGGTCTCGGCGCGCTGCTCTGCGGCATGGGCCTGCTGCTGCTGCTGGATCGCGCCAACCCCCTGCTCGGTCTCGCCGGCGGCCTGCTCGTTTTCATCATGTCGATCGGCACCCTGTCCTTCCTCATCACCACCCCTGAGACCTGGGTGCCGGCGCTGGGCGATCAGCACCACGGTTTTCCCTACCTCTCTGCGGCCGGGCGACTCGTCCTCAAGGACTTCATCATGATGGGCGGCTCGGTCGTCATCGTCGCCGACTCCGCCCGCCGCGCCCTCGCCCGGCGGCGGTCTTGACCGCGGCTGGTCTTGACAGAAGGTTGGCATGCATTAAATTCGATGCATGAAGACCATTACAGTCAATGTATCTGAACCGGTCTATGCGGAGTTTCAGCGCTTTGCTCAAAAGGTCGATCGCAAGACCTCCGAACTCATTCGCGAGGCCATGGAGCTGTACCGACAGCAGCACATGCAGCGCCGCACCTCCCTGCTCGATCGCCGCCCGGTGAGTGTCGGCGGCCCGATCCAACCCCTGACCGCCGAGGACGACCTGCTGGGCGACATGCTGCATGACACACGGGATTGACACCGATTTCTTGGTCGCTGCCGAAATCCGTGATCACCCGTTCCACCAACGGGCCGATGCCCTGCTGCGTTCCCTGCTTGCGCAGGGGCATGATTTTGCCCTCGCGCCGCAGACGCTCGCGGAATTCATCCACATCGTCACCGATCCGAAGCGCATGCCGCAACCGTTGACCCTGGCGGAGGCGATCCGCCGTGCCGAACACTGGTGGCAGGCCGCGGAAGTGGTCCGCGTCTTCCCCGAAGGTGCCAGCGTCGCGGACTTCTTCACGTGGCTGACCCGCCATCAACTGGGTCGCAAACGCCTTTTGGACACCCTGCTGGCCGCCACGTTTCACCGCGCCGGCATCCAACGCCTCATCACCAACAACGCGTCCGACTACCGACTGCTCGGTGTGTTTGAGATCGTCACGTTCCAAGACCCGGCCTGAAGCAGGCCGTCTCGCCGCGGGCAGGATGAAATTCCGAAACAAAAATAACGCGCGAGCGACGTTTAGGCTCTGCCCACCCATCCCCACCCATGAAAACTGGATTGCTCGCCGCCGCCACCGTTGCCCTGCTCGCGTTGACCGCCTCCGCCAAGGTCGAACGCCTCTGGATGACCCACCAGTCGCCCGACAATTCCAAGATCGTCCTGTCCTGGGAAACCACGAACCCGGGCGATTCCATCGTCGAATTCGGCACCTCGCCGCAGCTCGGGGAAACGGTCAAGGTCGACGGCAGTCGCACCCTGCACCATGTTGAGATTCCGATCCCGCAGAAGGACGTCGTCTATCACTACCGGGTGAAGAGCGGCGATCAGGTTTCGGAAATCCACAGCTTCAAGGGGTACCCATCCAAACTGCTGCGCATTGCCGTCGTCGCCAACATCCGCGCCGACGCCAAGCTGAACTTTGACGCCATCCGCAAGGACGATCCGCACCTGCTGCTGTCCTCGGGCGATACCGCCATGCAGTACCAGTTCGCCACCCAGGCGGACAAGGAGGCGACGAAGTCGCACAGCACGGCGATCGACACCCAGGCGGATCTTTTCCGCAGCACGCCGCTCATGGTCTCGCTCGGCAACCTGGACCGCAAGATCCGTCCCAATGGCATCAGCCTGGAGGAACCGGGCTACGACATCGCTGCCACCGGGTACCGCAAGTTCTTCGCCCTGCCCGGCAAGGAGTGGATATGGGCCTGGGACATCCCGGACTTCGACCTGCGCTTCATCAGCGTCGACATGAGCCACACCGGCGACTTCGGCAAACCCAACCAGGCCTGCAACGCCTTCGACAAGGACTCCGAGCAGTTCAAGTGGTTCGAGCAGACGATGAAGGACACGAAGGCCGGCTTTGTCATCACGGTATATGGCGAAACCAGCATGACCGTGCGTCGCCACGCCGAGGGCGGCTGGAAGCGCGTCATCGAACAGGGCACCCTGGCCATCTCCGGCGAGTGCTACCATGCCGAGCGCACGGTGGTCGACGGCATGACCTACACCAACAGCTCGGTGCGCGGCAACGGCAGCTTCGGCCATGATCCGCAGGCCGCTTTTTCCGACAAGTCGGCCAGCTACCAGCTGCTGACCCTGGATCGCGAGGCCGGCACCCTCACCTCCGAGCTGAAGGCCCTCGACGATGGCCGCGTGCTCGACCGCCAGGTCTTCCAGAAGCGCGCGCGCTGAGGTCCACACGGAACAAGTCCGTGCCCGGCCGCGTACTCTGGGCATGAAAACGATGCTCGCTCTCCTCCTGCTGCTGGCATGGCCACTGCCAGGCTTGCAGGCGGAGTTCCGTGCCGCCGCGGTCAAGGTGGACATCACGCCGGATCAGCCACAGATGCTGCGCGGCTACAGCCCGCGGATGTCCACGAAGGTGCTCGACCCGCTCCACCATCGCATCCTGGCCCTGGATGATGGCGACACCCGCTTTGTGCTGATCAGCTCCGATCTCTGCTCGCTCTCGCCCGCCTACTGCGACCGGGTCACGGGCGAACTGGCGCGCGCGCACGGACTGCCGCCCGAAAACGTCTGGTGGTCGATCACCCACACCCATTCCTCGCCCTATGTCGGCACCCCCGGCGTGCCGGGCGTGCTCATGCCGAACCGCTTCCAGTTTCGCGTCGATCCGGCCTACACGCTGCGGGTCGAGCAGGCGCTGGCCGACGGCGTGCGCGAGGCCCTGGGCAAGTTGCAGGCCGCCCGCGGTTCGGTCGGTCGTGGCTACGCGGAAGCCAACATCAACCGCCGCGCCCCGATGCCGACGGCCGCATCCGCCTGGGCATGCACCCCGGCGGGCCGCGGGGCCCCCCCCCCCCCCG
>JAEYYS010000395.1 GCA_023428335.1 Verrucomicrobiota bacterium
GGGGGGGGGGGGGGCCCGCGACTGCAGTCTTGCCGGGGACCGTGTAGTCTTTCTTGCGGTACAGCAGGTAGTCGACGAGGGCCTCGGCCTCGGCGGTGGGCACGACTTCGTAACCGGCCTTCGGGGCAAACCTGTCGCTCAGCTTGAGTGCCTTGGCGGAGGGCTGGCCCTGGGCAAGGCGCTCGACATAAAGATGCTGGAAGGCCGGCATGTTCGACCAGTCGTGCACCGACTTCGGCGCATACAGCATCTGGTGAATCGCCGCGCGCTCGGGGGCACGCCAGCCGTAGTTGGCGAGGTCCGGACCGCAGCGCTGGACACCGAGGAAGGCGTAGGGCTCGCCAAGGTAGTCGCGCAGTTCATTGGCGCGCACCGGGGCGGCCGGGCGGGCCTCCTGATCCTGGCCCCAGCCCTTGCGCCAGCCGTCGAGGGCGAGCTGGGTCGGACGGATCATCTGGGTGTGGCACTGGACGCAGCCTTCGCGGGCGTACACGAGCTGCCCCTGACGGTTGATCGGCGCCGGCGGGTAGAAGCCGTCCATGCCGTCGGCCTCCTTGTCATAGCGCAGGGGTGTCAGCGCCTGGTATTTGAGGGCAGGCACGACGACCAGACAGAGCCAGGGCAGGCCGAAGCTGGCGATCAGGGCGAGGATGAACGTGCGGAACTGGGTCATGCGTGGGCGGCGTTGGGAAGGGCTTCGTCTTCGTGGTCATGCGCAAGCAGGGTCGGCGCCGAGCTGCGGCGGCCGAGGCCGGCCACCATGAGCATGAGATGGACAAGGAACCAGAAGTTGGACCAGGTGATGAGAGTCCAGGCGATGGCGCGGGCGACCAGATAGGGACGCAGGTTGAGGGCAAGCTGGCTGAAGTTCTGGTCCCACATCTCCGGATGGTTGAGGTCGGCGCCCTGCTGGATGCCGGCGACCAGGCTGGTGACCACGATGGCGGCGATGCCGTAGACCGAGAACCAGAAGTGGTTGCGGATCAGGCGCACGGACAGCCATTCGCAGCCCGACAGACGCGGCACGATGTAGTAGATGGCGCCGAACAGGGTCATGCTGAAGAAGCCGTAGACGGCAACGATCTGAAAGCCGTACCAGGCCTGGGTGAACTGCAGGGTGGCGCCGGTGTTGAAGTTGGAGATCAGCGCCAGCAGGGCGCCGCTCACCGGGTAGAAGAGCGAACCGAAGAAGACGAAGCGCAGGGTCGGGCTGGTGGCCACCAGGCTGTGCTTGCCAAGGGTGGTCAGGTGGTGGTTGAGACCGACCACACCGACCGGGATGAGCAGTAGCACGGCGGCGGCAGCGCCGACGGCGGTCATCCAGGCGGGCAGCGGGCCGCCCATGTAGTGCTGCATGCCGGTCCAACCGCCGAGCACCGCGAGCATCCAGAAGCCGAGCTTGGCGAGTTGGGCGCTGGCGATCGGCTGGCCGGTCACCTTCGGGATGAAGTAGTAGGAGGCACCGAGGGCGACCGGGGCAAAGAACAGCAGGATCAGGGCGTGCACGTACCAAGCGTTGATGCCGGCGCCGAGGGCACCGAGGCCGGGCAGGCAGTGCAGGGCGACGTTGGCGCTGACGAAAACCCAGGGGAACCAGAAGCAGGCGCCGAGCACGTACCAGGTGCTGACCATGAAGCCCTCGGGGCGGAAGGCGCGGCTGAACATGCGCGCCATCGGCCAGGCAAAGGCGAGGAAGCTGGCGAGCATCACCGGCCAGACGAAGGCCGGCATTTCCAGCCACTCCATCGAGGTGCTGCGGCCGAGCAGAATGCCGAGCAGGCCGAGGGTGAGGGCGATGTTCCAGAACACCGCGGCGACCATGAGCACGGACTTGCCGGACTTCAGTTCCTGACCCGTGCGACGGGCCATGATCCAAAGCATGGCGCCGAGACCGGCCTGCACGCCCCAGCCGTAGACGAGGGCGTTGACGTGGGTCGGCTGCAGGCGGCCGTACTGCAGCACACTGCAGGGGCCAAGGAAGTCGGGGGCGAACTGCTTGATGGCGGCGAGCACACCAAGGATGGTCGAGGCCATCAGCCAGAAGGCGCCGTTGAGGAAGAGGAAAAGCACGGGGCCCTTCACGGACTTGTCGATGGCCGCACGACGGAGGTCATCGGCCTGGGTGTCCGGGGTCGCTGGGGAGGTCTGCATAGGTTCCGGGATCAAATTCAGTTCTTGGGGGCCGGTGCGGGAGCCGCAGCAGGGGCGGCGGGCGGCGCCTCGGCGGCGGCCTGCTTGAGCTGGGTCGGCTAACCCGGCACCAACTGCTGACTGGCGGCCTGCGGACGCGCCTTGAGGGCGGTCAGGGCCTTGTCGAAGAGGGCGGCCTTGCGGGCGGCATCGTCGAGACCGAGCTTGCCGACCAATTCGGTCTGCGCGCCATCGATCTCGGCGCGGTTGGCGAGGCGCTCAGGCGCGCGAGGGTCGCTGTCACCCGGCGTGACAAAGACGGTCTGGATCAGCCAGAACAGGACGGCAAAGCTGGCGAAGGCACCCAGCACCCAGGTGAAGGTGGCGCCGGCTTTCGAGGGGGAGTCGGTCGAGGACATGGGGATCAGTTGACAACGTTGGCGGACTCGAGCAGGCGCGGGTCGCGGCAGGGGTAGAGGCTCTGGTTGGCAAGGCCGCGCAGGAAGAGGAAGCCGAGCGTGCCGACGACGGCGAGCAGGGCGAAGACGTCACCGACCCAGGCGCCAGG
>JAEYYS010000038.1 GCA_023428335.1 Verrucomicrobiota bacterium
CCGCTGAGCAGTGAGCGCTTTACGGCCGCGGATCGCCAGGTTTCGGTCAGCCCGGGCTGCGCCCAAGGGCGGTATTTGAAACTGGAATTCGATTCGCGCCAGGGCGGCACGCTTCGCTGTCTGCGCATTCAGGGCGGGGACAGTGACCTCGATTATCAGGTTGTGCAGGATGCCGCCGGCAAGCCGGTCAATTTTGCCTCGGGCCTGGGGGGCGGCCGCATGATCTATGCAACTCCGGCCGGCAACGGTCAGGAACGCATGGTGGTCTACGACTTCGGTCAACCACGCCAGCTCACCGAATTTGCCTCGGTCCACAGCCGTCAACCGGTCGGTCTGAAAGTCTATGCGCTGTCGGCTCTGCCCGAGAAGGAGGATTGGCGCGGCCGCCTGCAGGCGGATCCCTCCCAGGTGGGCCAGCCGGGTCAGTTGGTGGCGGAAGCCACCGATGCCTTTGGCAGCGGCCATGTGCGCATCCGTCTGGAGCAGCCGGTGACAACCCGGTACCTGGCGATGGCTTGGCGGAGCGCTGCCGGCTTGGCTGACTTCAAGGCCTTTGAAATTGCCGCGAGCGGCCCAGGGGGTGTTCAGCACTCCCCGCGTCCAGCTCCCGCGTTGGCGGCTTCGTCAGCCGGCGCAAATCGGGCGGCGTTGGAGACTCGGTCCAGCGAGCCTGCCCCGATGCTTGCCCAGGCGCTGTATCAGCCGCCTGTCGTCTCCGGTGTGTTTGCCGGCAGTTCCAGTTATGCGGCCGGTGTGGCCGGGGGACTGGGTGGGGGGCAGCCGGGCAAGGTCAGCAACGGCACCCGGCGGGCCAGCAAGGCCGAGGAGGAACCACCGCCTGAAGAGGAAATTCCCGAATTCGAAGGCCCCGCATTCGGCATCGACTGGTGTTTTGCCCCGAGTGCTTCCTGAGTTCCTGGCCGTGTGTTTCCCGCCGAAGCTCCAACCTTTTTTTCCTGTGAAATCCATCATTTCCAACCTTCTGCAAGCGGCCCTGCTGCTCTTCAGTTTCGCCCAGGTCGCGACAGCGCAGTCAAGCGCACCGGTGATTGAACGTGAGCCCTACCGCATTCTCTACAATTCCAGCCATGATCCGGTCGGCGAATGGCCGCCCTTGGATCACCCCCACGCGCGCACCGACGCCAGCTCGCTGGTCAACATCGGTTGTGCCATCGACCTGCGCATCGTCGCCAGCGGCACCGAACTCAGCTATCAGTGGAAAAAGGGCACCGCGAACATTCCCGGTGCCAATGGTTCCCAGCTGTACATCCCCGTCACGGCCTTGACGGATGCCGGCTTGTACCGCTGCGAGGTGACCAACCCGTACGGCAGTGTTCTCAGCAAGCAAGTGCGCATGGGGATCGTCAACGTTGAGGCCAGTGATCATTTCGTCGCCGCCGCGCCGACAGCCAGCGTCAGCTTTTCGGCGAGCTTCAAGTTTCCAACCACCTCGGGCGGCTTCAAGTTCCGCTGGTACCGCATGGTGGGTTCAACGCCCAGCCCCTTGGTCGACGATGTGATGCTCACCGACGGCGGCGGTTACACCGGCACGGCCAAGCCGATGCTCAGAATCAAAGTGACCGACACCACGCCGGCCGGCCGCTACTACTGCATGATCACGGCCTACAATACGTACATGCTGACCGGCCTGCGCAATCTTGCCGTGGTGCCGGCGCCGGATCCGACCCTGGTGCAGCTCAATGCGCCCATGGAGTTCTCGGTCTCACCTGTGGGACCCTCCCACCTGCTCAGCGGCCTGACCTACCAGTGGCTCAAGGACGGTGCTGACATCCCGGACGAGCAGGCTGACACCTATGTCGTCGCCAACGCCGGTGCCGGCAATGCCGGCCTGTATTCCGTTGCCGTCACCCATCCGACGCTCGGCACCGTGACCACCCCGCAGGTTGCCGGCGTGGTGATCGATCCCCCAGTCAGCCACGCCGTCGCGGTGACCGGCAAGACCGCCGCCCTGGCTGCGCCGCCGGCGCTCAGCACCGCCCAAACCTTCCAATGGTTCCGCAATGGCAACCCCTTGTCGGACGGCGGCCGCATCAGCGGTGCGACCAAGGTCAAGCTCAGCATCAAGACCGTTCAGGTTGCCGACGCCGGTGAATATGAATGCCGTGGCACGCTTTATGGCGACACCGTGGTGATCGCCCGGCCGGTGCTGATCGTCATTCCCGCCCCGCTGTCCAAGGTTGTGGCCGTGGGTTCGCCTCTGGAACTGCAGGCCCAGCCCGCCTACGGCGGTTCGGACGACGTCAATCCCGCCTTGTTCAGTTACCAGTGGATCAAGGGCAAGGGGACCAGCGCCGTGGTGCTGACCGAGGAGACTGGCCAGTCGCTGAACATTGCCAATGCCGCGCCGGAAGACTTTGGCCAGTACTGCTGCCAGATCGGCTACAACGGCAGCACACCGCTCGCCAGTCCGCTCGCCAGTGTTGCCGTGGTTGACACCACCCCGCTCACCTTCAATGTCAATGCCGGCAGGAACGTCCGCCTCACCCCGGTGGTCTATGCCCCGCGCGGTGCCGGTTTCGACTGGAGCTTTGAAGGCAGCCCGCTCGAGAATGGCACGGACTACACCGGGGCCACCACGAACCGACTGACCGTGCTCGCGGCCTCTGTTGCCGATGCGGGAGATTACCAGTGCCAGGTCAGCTACCCCGGTGGTTCGAGTGTCATCGCCCCGGTGGAAGTGGTGGTCTTCTCGGCGCCGGAAATTCTCAATCTGGAGTTTCCGCCTGCCATTGTCGGTGGTGACTTCGACTATCAGATCGAGGTCAGTGATGATCCCTTGTATGTCGCCCAGAGCTACGATGCCAGACCGCTGCCCAAAGGTCTGGTCATCAACAAGCTCACCGGTCAAATCAGCGGTGTGCCAACCGTTGCCGGCGAGTTCGATGTCCTGATCAGCGTCAAGAACGCCGTCGGCACCACGACACAGGTTGTGCCGCTCAACGTCAGCGCCCTGCCCGAGCGCTTCGGCGGACGCTTCATCGCACCGTTGCCGCGCATGCCGGCGGGTGAATTTGGTGAGTTTGGCGGTCGCCTCGACATGGCCGTCACCTCGGCGGCAACCCTCAGCGGCAAAATCCTGGTGGGCGCAACAAGTCACTCCTTCAAGGGCGTGATCTCCGTCTCCGGCACCGATCCCCTGACCGCCACAGCCACCGCCGAGGTTCTTGTGCCGCGCACGGAGGGCAATCTGACGCTGACCTTCAGCCTGCTTGCGGACAACTACCTCCACAACGGGCAGATCTCCGGCGCCGGCAACACGCTGAACTTCACCGGCTGGCGCGCCACCTACAGCATGGCGGAACCGCCCACCGATCTTGCCGGCCTTTACAACTTTGGCCTGCTGCCGCCGGCACCGCCGCCGCCGGCCGTGCCTCCGCTTGCCGCTCCTCAGGGATTCGGTTATGCCACGCTCAATCTGAGCGACAGCCCGGGAACCGACATCGCCGCGGGGGCCTACAACATGGTCGTGCGTCTCGCCGACGACATGGGTTTCACCTGCGCCGGTTTTGCCGGTCCGGATGGCGAGCTGCTCGTCTATCGCTATCTCTACGGCACAAGCGGTGGCGGCTCTGTTGTCAGCACCGGGCTGAGTCTCGGCATCGACGCCGAAGCGCCCGGCAAGCCGGTGACCGGTGATCTCAGCTGGACGCGCCCGTCCACGACGACGCGTCGCTACAAGGAGGGTTTTGGACCGGCGCCACTGACGGCTGCCGGCGGACTCTATGAGCCCACCGACCGGTTGCTGTCCGCCAACCAGGGGGCGCTGACCTTTGAGGCCGGTGGTCTTGAGCTGGCCTCGCGCAATCCGGACGCCACCTTCGACATGGGGCTGGGCGACGCCCTCCCCGTTCGGACTGCGACCAACGCCGCCCTGACCGTCATTAAAAGCGTCAAGCTCGCCGCCGGCAGCTTCTCCGGCAGTTTCGCCCTCGCGGACGACAATCCGACGACCGCGACCGTGAATCCGCTGGAGTACAAGCGCACGGTGAACTTCAAAGGCCTGGTGGTGCCGATGGAGGGGCAGTTGGTGGGTGTCGGCTTCTTCATCATGCCGCAGATTCCCACTCTGGATCCGCTTACCACGACTTCGACTTCGCCCGAGCTCTCCGGCAACCTGCTCTTCGAGCCGGTGGTCGATTGAGTTGATTCCGATTTGGTGCGGCGGGGGGGGGGGGGGGGGGCGCGGCGGGGGGGGTTTTT
>JAEYYS010000083.1 GCA_023428335.1 Verrucomicrobiota bacterium
ATTCGGAGAAGATCCTCACCGAGCGCAAGATCTTCTTCCTGGATCTCAAGGAGAATGAGCGCGGGCGTGTCATCAAGATCACCGAGGACGTGCGCGGTCGCCGTGACACGATCATGCTGCCCCTGGAGGCCGCCGAGGAATTCCTCGACGCCCTGCAGCGCATTCTCGAAGTGGAGCGGGACCTCGACGGCGGCATGGAGTGAGCCGGCGCGCCAATCCCAGGCGCCAACTGGCGCTCCCGCACGTAGGCTTCCAAGGCGGTGCGTCACCGACGCGCCGCGCCCACTGCCCCATGGTCGCCCTGTCACGTTGGCTCCTGATCCTCGCCCTGCTGCCGCTGCTCGCCTGCGCGCAGATCAAGCGTCTGACCAAGGCGAAGCCCGCCGATCCCTCGCCCTTTTTAAGCCATGCCGCCGGGATGCAGCCGACCGGTGTCGCCGGGTCGCCCTTCGCACGGGTTTGGCGCAATCCCTCGAAGGCCGCCTGGGCGGAGGCGCGCAACCGCTGGACCCTGCATGTGGCACCGGTCTGCCTGGACTATCTGCGGCCTGTCGGTCGCACCCTTTCACGCCTGGAGAGCCGGAACACCGACCGCCAGGCGGACGCCGCCCAGCTTGCCGCTTACACGCGCCAGGAATTTGAACGCGCGTTCCGCGAATCACCACGCCCGCGCCAGGAGGTGGTCGCCGCGCCAAGGCCCGACAGCCTCATCGTTGAGCTCGCCCTCGTCGAACTGGATCCCAATCCCATTTCCGGCGGTGTCACCCGCCGGGCCATCAACCTGCTCGCCGTGCCCGGGGCGGAAATCCTCGTCGGCACGCCGCTCAAGGGGCGCATCGCCGTCGAGGGCCGCTTGTACGACCCGGTGCGCAAGCAGGTGCTGCTGGAATTCAGCGACGCCGAGCAGAATCGTTCCGCCCTCATTCTCTCGCTGCACGACTTCAATCACTACAGTCACGCCCGCAAGGTGGTGCGCGAGTGGGCCCGACAGTTCGAGGCGGTTGTGCGCCAGCCGCCGGGGGCGGAGGTCAAGGACAGCTCCGCCTTCATGCTGTCGATCTGGTGATCCCGGCCGTTCAGGCTGGGCGACGCCAGCCCAGCCAGGCCTGGCGATAGGTGTAGGCCATGGCCAAAACACCGACACCGAGCAGGATCGAGCGCCCGGAATCTGGCACCGCCAGCAGCGGCAGCGGGGTCTCGCCGGCCAGGGCCACCAGGCTCTCGCCACGCTCAGCCGCCCGCGAAGCCAGAACGGCCACGAACGTGGAGGCAAGCCAGTAGGTCAGTGAACGCATGGGGTTTATTTGAATAAATTTTAATCAGTTAGGTCCTGTTTTGACAAGACAAATTGTCACGGGTCGCCTGCGACGCCAGAAGTCGCCGGTTGCAAACCGTCGCCGCCCTGGCTAACGCCTGGCATGTCTCTTTCCCCTGATGCCCGCATTTTGGTCACCGGCGGTGCCGGTTTCATCGGCAGCGCCCTGATCTGGGAACTCAACCGCCGCGGCTGCGAGAACATCGTGGTCTGCGACCGGCTCAGCCAGGATGAGAAGTGGCGCAACCTGGTGCCGCTGAAGTTTGCCGACTACCTGGATGGCGGCGATCTCGAGCGGCTGGTGCGCGCCTCGCCGGACGCGCTCGGCAGTTTTGATCACGTGCTTCATCTCGGAGCCTGTTCGGCGACCACGGAACGGGATGCCGACTACCTGATGCGCAACAACTACGAGCTGACGCGCCTGCTCGGTGAGTGGACGCTGGCGCGCGGCGGACGTTTTGTGTACGCCTCGTCGGCGGCGACCTATGGCGATGGCGCGCACGGCATGGACGACCGGCTGGAGGACCTGCACCGGCTGCGGCCGCTGAACATGTATGGTTACTCCAAGCATCTGTTCGATCTCTACGCGCAACGGACCGGTCTGCTCGGCCGGGTGGCTGGCCTGAAGTACTTCAACGTCTATGGTCCGAACGAGGATCACAAGGCGGACATGCGCAGCGTCGTGCACAAGGCGCACCGGCAGATTTTGGAGACGGGACGGGTGCAGTTGTTCAAGTCGCACCGCCCGGACTACCAGGATGGCTGTCAGCAGCGCGACTTTCTCTACGTCAAGGACGCGGTGAAGATGACCCTGCATCTGGCGGCTTCGCCTGCCGCCAACGGTCTGTTCAACCTGGGGTCGGGTCGTGCCCACACCTGGGTGGAACTGGCCCGCGCCATCTTCCTGGCCATGGGCCGTGAGCCGGTGATCGACTTCATCGACATGCCCGAGGCCCTGCGTGAGAAGTATCAGTATTACACCTGTGCCGACATCGGCCGGCTGCGCGAGTCGGGCTACAACGAGCCGCTGTTCACGCTGGAGGAGGCCGTGCGCGACTACGTGCAGGGTTATCTGGCGCAGGACCGCCGGTTGGGCGACGAAGCCTGATCAGGGCGGGGGCGGCTTGGCGCCCTCGGTTGCGGCACGGCGTTCACGCGCGGCTTGGAACTCGGCGCCGATGGCCTCGCGGTAGGCCTTGCGCAGGGCATGCAGGGCCTCAATGCGGGCTTCACCTTCGCCGGTTTTCAGGCGTTCGAAGGCCTCGCGCAGCGCCGGTTGGGCCATGACACGCTCATGGATCTGGCGCGTCTCCTCGCGTCGGTCAGGGCGGGAAAAGGCCAGCAGTTCCGCGGCCATGCGGGCGACGACGGCCGCCGGGAAATCCGGGGTCTCCGGTGGAGGCAGGGGCGGCAGCTTGCTCGGATCAAAACCCTCCCGGGGTTCGAGGCGGGCGAGGATGGCGGCAGCTTCGGGGTCGGTCTTTTCCAGGGCTTCGCGGATGACGCGGCGCATGGTGTCGTTGGCGCGCATGGCTTCGTCACGGGCGGCGATGACCTCGGGACGGTTCCAGACGCGGTCGAAGGCCTCGCGCACCTTGCGGCGCTCCGCCTCGGGCAGTTTGTCGAAGCCGTCGTGGCGCGGTGGCCTGCCGAAGCCGCCAAAGCCACCCCGCCATTCGGGGCGCGGCGGTTTGTCGGCCTCGCCCTTGGGCGGCGCGGCGGGCGGTGTCGGCTCGGCGGCGCTGGCGGTGAGCACCAGGGCGAGCAGGGCGCCAGGGAGGGCGGAGAGACGGATCATGGCGGGCAAGGTGGCGGGCGGCGGCGGATGCGCAAGCGCGCGGGTCGGTGGAAGCAACCCCGGCGGACGTTGGGAGTTGCGCCGGACCCGGCTTTCTCACCGTTTTCGTGGCGCGGGCCGGGTGTGCCAGGCGGGTTGGCCGGTCAGGCGGTCACCCGGGCGAGCACGGCCTCGACCAGCCGGTGTGTGCAGTCGGTCACGTCCCACTGGTCGGTGTCGAGCAGCAGGGCGGGGGGCGCATCCGGCTCCTCGAAGGCGGAATCCTTGCCGGTGAAGTTGGCCAGCGCGTTGGCCTTGGCCTTGGCGTACAGGCCCTTGACGTCGCGCGCGGCACAGGTGCTGTAGGAGCAGCGCACGTAGACGTCGAGCAGGTCGTTGGCGGGGATGATGTCGCGCACCATGCGGCGCATGGTGTTGAGCGGGGTGATGAAACTGCAGACGACGACGCTGCCGGTCTCCAGGGCTAGGCGTGCCACTTCGGCGGCGCGGCGCAGGTTTTCCATGCGGTCCTGTTCGGTGAAGCCAAGGCCGCGGTTGAGGCCGTTGCGCAGGACGTCGCCATCCAGATTCAGTGCCAGCCGGCCGGCCCGGTGCAGGGCGCCCGCCAGTTCGTTGGCCAGGGTCGACTTGCCCGCTCCGGAGAGTCCGTACAGCCAGACCACCAGTCCGCGCTGCCCGAGCAGGCGTTCCTTGTCGGCGCGCGTGACGGTGAAGACGGGATTGACCAGATTTTCCATCGGCCTGCTATCTGGCAGGACCGCGCA
>JAEYYS010000085.1 GCA_023428335.1 Verrucomicrobiota bacterium
CGCACCAGCAGCGCCAGGCCGCCGGTGCGCGCCGAGTAGTCGGCGGCCGCCTGCAGGCGCTCCGCGGACAAGGTCGGCTGCTGCGGCCCGGCCACTGCCGCCAGCGGGGCGCCGAGCAGCAGGCCGAGGGTGTCGCGTCGCCGCAGCCGTCGTCCAGCGTTCATCCCGCAAGATGCGGCCAGCGGCACGCCATGCAAGCCCGCCGTTGCGACCCATGGCAAGCCTGCTAGTCTCGCGCCCGTGGACCTCAGCCCTCTTCTCGCCGTCAACGTTTTCGATTTCTCCTGGATCGCCACCCCGGAAGCCTGGGTCGCCCTGCTCACCTTGACGGTGATGGAGGTCGTGCTCGGCATCGACAACATCGTCTTCATCTCGATCCTGGTCGATCGACTGCCGGTCGATCAGCGGCCGCGGGCGCGCTTCCTCGGCCTGGCCTTTGCCATGGTGACGCGCATCCTGCTGCTGCTCTGCATCACCTGGGTCATGCAGCTCAAGGAACCGCTCTTCGCCCTGCTCGGTCATGAGGGCTCGGGCAAGGACCTGATCCTCATCCTCGGCGGCCTCTTCCTGCTGGCCAAGAGCACGAAGGAGATCCACCACAAGGTCGAGGGCCACGACGAAAGTCACAGCGCCAACCCCGGCCGCGCCGCTCTCGGTGCCATCCTGGTGCAGATCGCCGTGCTCGACCTGGTGTTCTCGCTCGATTCCGTCATCACCGCGGTCGGCATGGTCGATCACGTCATGGTCATGGTCATCGCCGTGCTCATCTCGGTCGGCTTCATGATGGTCTTTGCCGGCACGGTCAGCGACTTCATCAGCCGGCATCCAACGGTGAAAATCCTCGCCCTGTCCTTCCTGCTGCTCATCGGCACCACCCTCATTGCCGAGGGCTTCCATCTGCACTTCCAGAAGGGCTACGTGTACTTCGCCATGGCCTTCTCGGTGTTTGTGGAAATGCTCAACATCCGCAGCGCCAACAAGCGCAAGGCCCGGGCCTGAGGCTGGTCAGGCCTGATCGGCCCTTCGCTGCAGGTGCAGGCGCAAGGCCTCGCGCCAGGGGCGCGGCGATGTGCCAAGCAGGGTGGCGAGGCGGCTGTTGTCCATCACCGTCCACGGCGGTCGGGCCGCGCGAAAACCGGTGAACTCGGCGAGGCGACGCCCCTGCGTCGACAGGGCTTCGGGCAGCAGACCGACCTCATGAGCGAGGTCGAGCACGGCCTGGGCATACTCGCGCCAGCTCGCCGCGCCGCTGTGGCAGAGGTGCAGGACGCCGGTCACCTCGCGACGGTCGCTGATCAGTGTTTCCAGCCAGTCGGCGAGTTCATGGGTCCATGTTGGCGCGCTCCATTTGTCCTCGATGAAGTCGAGCGCCACGCCGAAGCGCGCGCGATCGAGCACGGCGGCCGGCACGTCGCTGCCGGCATCACCAAAGAGCCAGGACACCCGCGCCACCAGCGCTCCTGGACAGGCGGTCAGCACGGCCTGCTCGCCGGCGAGCTTGCTGCAGCCGTAGACGTTGACCGGCGCGGTCGGGGCCTCTTCATCGAGGGGTTGGGTGCCGTCGCCGGCAAAAACGTAGTCGGTGCTCAGGTGGATCAGCCGGGCGCCGCGTTCGGCGCAGACCTGCGCGAGCCGGCCGGGCGACTCGGCATTGACGCGCCAGGCGAGGTCCGGGCTGTCCTCGCAGGCGTAGGGCGAAGTCAGGCCGGCGACGTTGACCAGGGTGTCGAAGTCGAAGGCCGCCAGCGCGGTCGCCAAGGGATCCGGACAGTCGAGATCCAGCTCAGAGCGACCGGGCAGCAGCAGGTCATGGCGGTCGCGCCAGGCCGAGGTCAGGACGCGGCCGAGGCGACCGCTGCCGCCGAGCAGCAGGACGCGACGTCGGGGGCTGGCCATGCAGGCAGGGCTGGGTGCTCAGATCACCGGACCGGGCACGTCGGCCCACTTCGCGTGCCATTCGTTGAAGACGATCGGGCTGATCTCGCTCGGCTTGATCTCGCTGCGACCGCCCCAGAAGACGTTCGTGTACTCGACCGGAATGCCGACGCTTTCCAGGTGGCGGTCGATGGCCGCCTTGTGGGCGAGCACGGTGTCCTTGTCGGTGCCGTGGATGACGCCCATGATGTTGACGTTGGCGAAGCGTTCGCCGCCCTCGCGCCAGTAGCAGTGGGTCATGATCGGGTGGCGACCCACCTCGGCGCCGCCGCGTTCCTCCATGCCCTTGGGCACCTTCCAGTGGAAGAGGGCGTTGAAGCGGGTGACGCGGACGCCGGCCGCGCTCGGCTTGACGTGCTCAAGGAAGGTCGAAAAGCGACCGATGACGCCCTTTTCATCGAGGCGCTTGGCGACCTCGCAGAATTTTTCCAGGCTGACGCCAGCGGCCTTGGCCCGGCCGGCCCAGGGTTCCGGACCGATCTCGTCGAGGCTGAGGTCGCCCTTGAGGTGGAGCAGGATGTGCCATTCCTCGTCGTCAAGATCGGCGAGGTTGGTGGTCATCATGACGGCGGGTTCATCGGCCTTTTCGCCGGGCTCCATCGTCTTGCGGCGGACATGGCCGACGCCGAGGGCGAAGATGCCGTGCGCCTGCATGGTGTAATAATCCTCGGCGCCGAGCAGGCGCTTGAGCACGTCGCAGTGCTGCTCGATGCTGCGGCCCTGCGGCACCTTGAGGGTGGTCCACAGGCGGAAATCGCTGCCGCTGACCTCGCGGTCGGTGCTGCGCAGCACGACGTGACCGCTGAACGGATCCTGCTTGAAGAGGAACTCGAAGGCGGCTTCGAGCTTGTCCGCTGGCAGTTTCCAGGCGACCAGCGCGCCTTCGGCCAGCTTGTTGGCGAGCAGGGTCTGGCGGACGCGACGGATGACGCCGGCCTTGAGCATGGCGCGGACTGT
>JAEYYS010000093.1 GCA_023428335.1 Verrucomicrobiota bacterium
GCTTAAGGTTGGGCAGCAGGTCGAGCACATCGCCGCGGGTCAGCCAGCGCGAGGGTTCGAGACCGAGACGGCCGGCGAGGCCGTCGTAGACCTTCAGGCCGATGCCGTAAAACGGTCCCTCCCACCAGTGGTAATTCGGGATCACAAAGGGCAGGCTGTGGACGAGGTGGGGCGCGTTGCGGCAGAGCAGACCGCGCTCGCGCAGCGCTTCGAGCACGAGGGCGATGTTGCCCTGCTTCAGGTAGCGCACGCCACCGTGGACCAGCTTGGTGCTGCGGCTGGAGGTGCCCTTGGCGAAGTCGGACTGTTCGACGAGCAGGACCGAGTGGCCGCGCGCGGCGGCATCGACGGCCGCGCCCAGACCGGAGGCACCGCCGCCGATGATGGCAATGTCAAAACCCGTTGTGGAGGTGAGGCGGTCGAGGTGGGACTCGCGGTGAAAGGGGGTGGCGTCCATGAGGATTGCCGCAGCTTACGGCAGTCGCCCAGCCGGAGGCGAGCCGGGATTTGCGCGGTGGCGCTGGCAGGCGCCCGAATCGCGGTTAATTTGACGCATGCCCGAACCTCAAGACCCGCAGGCCGCCGAAGAACAGGCCGCCGTGGCGCGCTTCCTTGCCCGCTGGCTCGACGACTGGCTGCGCATCCCGGGCACGAATTTCAAAATCGGTCTCGACCCGCTGCTGGCGCTCTTTCCCGGCCTGGGCAGCGCCCTTGCCTCCGGTGGCGGCCTGCTCATCCTCGCCGAGGCTGTGCGCTGCGGGGTCGGCCTGCCGGTGCTGCTGCGCATGGGGGGCAACCTGCTGATCAACGCCCTGCTCGACTTCCTGCCGGCCGGTGGACCGGTGCTCAGCGCCTTCTTCAAATCGAACCGCCGCAACCTGCACCTGCTGCAGGCCTGGCAGGCAGGCCGGCGCGAGGAGGTGAAACGCGGCACACGCCTGCGCTTCCTGGTGCTGGCGCTGGTGTTCGCCGCGCTCATCGCCCTGCTGCTCGGCCTCTGGCTGGTCAGTGCCTGGCTGATGAGCCGACTTTTCCAAGCCTGGACCGCCTAACAAAAAACCCGCGGGGCGAACCCCGCGGGTGGAAGGCATTCAGCAGCGGACGGTTCAGCCCGCCTCGCTGACTTTCTGTTCGGCCAGCTTGGCGGCGCGCTCAGCGAGTTCAACGTGGAACTGCTCGGGCGTCGGCGCCTCACCCAGGGTGCGGGTGCGGGCAAACCAGTCGGCAAAGATCTCGCCATCCTGGCGCTCGGCCTTGAAGGCTTCCAGGAAGGCACGCACCTTGCCGGGGATTTCCTCGCCGAGGACCGACTTGAATTCGAGACCGGCAAGGCGGTCGCCGCGGATGCTGCCGCCGACGAACATCGCCCACTTGTTGGGGGCGCGACCAACAAAGCCGAAGTCGGCGTTGTAGGGGCGGCCGCAGCCGTTCGGGCAGCCGGTCATGCGGAAGAGGATGGGCTCATCCTGCAGACCGAGTTCGCGCAGGCTGGCATCGATCGAATCCATGAAGCCGGGCAGGGCGCGCTCCGACTCGCTCAGCGCCAGGCCGCAGGTCGGCAGGGCGACGCAGGCGTGGGCGACCTTGCGGGCGCGGGTGAAGCCGGCGGCATCGGCGTGCACGACGCCGTGCTTGGCGAGGATGGCGTCCACCTGCTCCTTCTGCTCCGGGGCGACCTCGGCGATGATGAGGTTGGTGTTCGGCGTGACGATGAGGGGCAGGTCGAGTTCGCGGGCGATCTCGGCAAAGGCACTGCGGTAGTGCGCGCCGTCCTCGCGGTCGACGATGCGGCCCATGTTGACGTAGACGCCGCAATACAGCTTGCCGTCGCCCTGCTCGTGCCAGCCGAGGTCGTCCTCGACGGTGTCGAAATGCAGGGGCTGGGGCGGGAAGGTCTCGATGCCCGGCAGGCGACTCACCACTTCGGCGCGGAAGGCGTCCAGGCCCATGGTCTGTACGGTGTACTTGAGGCGGGCGTTCTTGCGCTCCGTGCGGTTGCCGTGGTCACGCTGGGTGGTGACAATCGCCTCGCAGGCGTCCACCACGTGGGCGCGCTTCACATACAGCAGTGGCTGCGCAAGGAAGGGCCGGGTGGCAAGCTGACCGTGGCTCATGCCAAAGCCGCCACCGACGGTGATGGTGTAGCCTTCGACCTGGCCATCGACCACGTGCGGCACAAAACCGACATCCTGGGAGTAGAGATCGACATCGTTGCAGGGCTGAATGGCGACACCAATCTTGAATTTGCGCGGCAGGTACAGCTTGCCGTAGATCGGGTCATCGCCCTCGGCGGCGCGAGTGACGGCGCGCACGGCCGGATCCGGCTCCGGATCCTGGGTCCAGTTCGGCTCAATCTTTTCGCCGTCAAGCCAGATGTCGGCGTAGGCGGAGGACCGCCAGAGGAAGCGCCGGCTGATCTCCTCGGTCAGACGCTGGGTGTCGGCACGCACGGCATCCTTGATCGGCGCCGCCGGCCCCATCGTGTTGCGGACAACGTCGCCGCAGGCGCCCATGGTGGAGAGGCCGCTGTGGCAGACGTGGTGGATGACTTCCTTGAGGCCACCCTTGAGCACGCCGTGCAACTGGATGCCCTGGCGGTTGGTGAGGCGCATGTTGCCCATGGCCTTGGTGCAAAGGTCGTCATGGATCAGCCACTGCTTTGCCGTGATGCGGCCGCCCGGCATCTTGCTGCGGATCATGAAGCTCCAGGCCTTGTCCTTCTTCTCTTTGACCAACTGGGCGCGACGATCACGGTCGTCCTGCATGTAGGAACCGTGATGCTTGAGAAGAATGTTGGCGTCCTCCGGAATGTTCGGGGTGCTGGTATCGGCGAAATGCTCGGCGAGTTGGCCGCGCAGACCGGCCGAGGCGAGCTTGAGTTCTTCAACGGAGGCTTTGCTCATGTAAAAAGGGGGGGCGAGAGGGTGAAAACGCGGGGGATGTTGTGCATCGTATCACGCCGGCACGCAAAGGTAAAGAACAAAATTGATATTGTCTATATGCTTAATAGACATTTGACGATCCCCACGGCCTGCACTTGAACGCGTCGACGCGTTGCGCGACACATGGCACGGCTGCCGCTTCTCGGCAGCGTTGTTGGCTGCCCCTGCATGTCCGCTTTCCCTCCGGCCTACCCCTCCCTCCGCGATCTGGCGGCGCGCCTGCCCTCGTTTGAGGTGCTGCGCCGGCTCAGTTCGGGCGAGGACAGCGCGGTTTATCTGGCTCGGCAAAAAACGCTCGACCGCCTGGTGCGGATTCGTGTTCTGCGCGAGACCGAGAAGGAGGCCGGCGCACTGGAACGTCTGCGCCTGCGCGCGCGCCTGCAACATCCGCTGGTGAGCGCGGTGTACGACTGCGGGCGCATGGCCGGCGGCCCACTCTATCTGGTCACCGAACATGTCGAGGGCGCGCCGCTGGCGGAGGTGGTGACGGCCGGGCGACTGAAACCAAAGCAAGCTTACGTGCCCGCCCTGCAGCTTTGCGAGGCCCTGCAGGCGGTGCATACCCACGGGCTGGTGCACGGCTGCCTGAGCGCACGCAGCGTGCTGTGGGTCGCCGGCGATCAACTCAAGCTGACCGGCGCCGGCATGGCAGTGACGGCCAGCGGCGAACGCACCTGGCTGCAGGCGCCGATGGGCGGCATCGCGGGGGATTTGCAGGATCTCGGCCGCACCCTGCACGTGCTGTTCACCGGCGAGGAGCCGGGACCGGACGGCCGGGTCGCCCGCGACCTGCCCCCGTCCTTCGCCCAGGTGCTGCGTCGCTGCCTGGATCCACGCTCGTCGCGGCCTTTCACCCGTGCCGACGAGGTACGCACCGCCTTGATCGAAGCGGTGCAGACGGGTCGCCCCGCTGCCACTCCCGCCCCGGCCTCGGCACCGCCGCGACCGCCCAGTCCGCCGGCCCCGCGCCAGCGACCCGGCCCGAGCCTGCTGCAACGGCTGGACGCCTTTCTGTGGAACGGCCTGAAGGTCGGCCTGCACCTGACCATCACCGTCGTCAGCCTCGGCAGCCTGCTGCTGCTCTACCATTTCAAGGATCGCATCGTCATCGAGGAACGCATCGAACGCCCCGGCGCCCTGCCGCCGCGCACGACCGCCGCGGAACCACCCATCCCGGCCTCGGTCATGGGAGCCCTGCCCGCCGCCCCCACCCTGCCCGTGCTGGCCCCGATCGCCAAACCCGTGCAACTGCCCGCCCCGCAGCCCGATCCTCAGCCAAGCCCGCTGGAACAACTGCGCGCCCGCTACGTGCAGTCCGTCCAGGCCGCGGCCCAGTCGGCGCTCGACCAGGTGCGGCTCGATGTGCTGCCGCACCTGCAACGCGAACTCGCCCTGCTGCAAAGCGGTGCGGAACCGCCGGAGACCGACGAAGCCGACCTGCCGCCGGGACTGGCGGAGTTGCGCCGCAACTACCGCGCCGCGCGTGCCGGCCTGCAGGCCGCAGGAAACGCTCCATAGCCTGACCGATGCTTGTCGGACGAGTCGGACACCCATCACGAATCGCCGGAACCAGAGCTGTAGGGCGGGGCAGTGACCCGCCCCACGGCCCCTTCACCAGGACGCTCCCGTGATGCAAACCCACATTTTTCCGGTTTCCTCACTGCGTACCTGATGCACACTGCCGTTATGCGCCCGCTTCTGGCCGTCAGCCTTCTGCTTCTTCTGCGCCCGGCACCGGCCGCCGAGCAGGCCGCCGCCGCTCCCGCGGCCCCTGCCACCGTTCCGGCCGGCAGCCCGAAACCGCTGCCGCCACCCGCCGAGGCCTACCGTCAGATCGAGCTGCTGACGCGGGCGATGGAGATGATCCGCCAAAACTACGTCGACGAGTCGCGCGTCACCTTCGCCGAACTCGTCGAGGGCGCCCTGGAAGGCATGCTGCGCCGGCTGGATCCGCACTGCGAGTACATGGGCCGCACCCTCTTCGAGGACCTGCAGCGCGAGCCGAGCGAAACCTCGGAGGGGGTCGGTCTGACCGTCGCCCTGCGCGAGGGCGTGCTGACGCTGGTCACCGTGCGCGAGGACGGCCCGGCCGGCCGCGCCGGCGTGCTGGCGGGCGACCAGATCGTGCGCATCGACGAGGTGCTCACCGACAGCGTTGGCGTTGCCGAGGCCATGCAGTTGCTGGAGGGCAAGGCGGGCGAGGAAGTCCGGCTCACCCTGCGCCGGCCCGGCACCCGTCAGTTCCTGGAATTCCGCCTCGCCCGCGAGGCGATCACCGAGAGCTCGGTGCATGACTCCATGCTGCTGACGCCGAAACTGGCCGGTGAGGCCAAGGTCGGCTACGTGCGCCTGTCGCAGTTCACCCAATCAACGGCGCGCGACCTCACCGCCGCGCTCGATGAACTGGAAAAGGCCGGCCTGCAGGCGCTCGTGCTCGACCTGCGCAACAACCCGGGCGGCCTGCTCGACAGCGCCGTCGCCGTCTGCGGCGAATTCCTGCCCGAGGGCACCGTCGTGGTGACCACCGAGGGCCGCCTCGCGGCGCAAAACCCGCCGCCCTATCGGACGCCGGCCCGCGACGGCCGCCCGCCGCGCCGTTTCCCGGTCGCCGTGCTCATCAACCACGCCAGTGCCAGCGCCTCGGAAATCGTCGCCGGCGCCCTGCAGGATCTCAAGCGCGCCCTCGTCGTCGGCACCACCAGCTTCGGCAAGGGCTCGGTGCAGAGCATCCTGCCGATGAAAAACGGCGCCGCCATGCGCCTGACCACGGCGAAGTACTACACGCCGAGCCACCGCACCATCCACGAACACGGCGTGACGCCCGACATCATCTCGTCCCTGACCCCGGACGAGGAGACCAAGGTCGCGCGTTGGCGCCTGCGCCACGGTACCGGCGAAGCAGCCGCCATCGAAATTGCCGCGCTCGGCGACCGCCAGCTCGAACGGGCGGTCGACGCGCTCAAGGGCGTGCTCGTCTTCGGCGCGTTTGCCGAAAGCGACAAGCCCGCACCGCCTCCACCCGCGGCGGAAACGCCGGCGAAGAAACCCTGAGCCGGGGCTTCAAGCCGAAGGCCCAATGTCCAACAAGGAAGGCCCAATTTCGAAGGCCTCCAATTCCCAACCTTGGGCGTGGGACATTCCTGGTTCGATGTTCTGCCTTTCCTCTGGCTGCGAGAACAAGTGACCGCAGGCGGCAAACCCGCCCGCGGCCCCTCTCACAAACTTGAAACCTGAAACTTGGAACTTTCCTGCCCCGATCACATGCCCATGATCTGGTAACCACCGTCGACGTAGAGCACCTGGCCGGTGATGGCCGCGGCGCCATCGCTGGCGAGGAAGACGCCGGTGGCGCCGAGTTCCTTCGGCTCGCAGGAGCGGCCGAGAGGCGCGTGTTCGTCGTAATGCTTGAGCATCGAGCTGAACCCGGCGATGCCGCGGGCGGCGACGGTGTTGACCGGGCCGGCGCTGATGCAGTTGACGCGGATCTTCTTCTTGCCGAGGTCGTTGGCCAGGTAGCGGGTGCTGGCTTCCAGGCTGGCCTTGGCGACGCCCATGACGTTGTAATGCGGCACCACCTTCTCGGCGCCGTAGTAGCTCATGGCGATGATGCTGCCGCCATCGGTCATCAGCGGCGCGGCCTTGCGGGCGAGGTGAACGAGCGAGTAGGCACTGATGTTGTGCGCGGTCAGGTAGGCCTCACGGCTGGTGCTGAGGAAATCGCCCTCCAGCGCCTCCTTGGGCGCGAAGGCGATGCTGTGCAGCAGCAGGTCGACCTTGGGTGCGATGCCCGCCACCTTGTCGAAGAAGGCATCCACCTCCTCGTCCTTGGTGACGTCGCAGGGGAAAATCGGCGTGTCGGCGCCGAAGGTGCCGGCGAGTTCCTCGACGTTTTCCTTCAGGCGTTCGCCCTGGTAGTTGAAGATCAGCTTGGCGCCGGCCTCGGCCCAGGCCTGGGCGATAGCCCAGGCGATGCTGCGCTTGTTGGCGACTCCGAAAACTAGGGCGGTCTTTCCTTCGAGAGGTTTGGCACTCATGGTCCCGATGCTCTAAAGCGGATGCCCGGCCCGGTCAAGCCCCCGCCGCGGGCGGCTCAGAGCCGGCGCAGGCCGTCCTCGGTCATCGGATTGGGAATCTCCTCCTCGATGGCATCGATCCGGCGCAGCGTCTCGGCGTCGAGGATCAGGTCGGCGGCCCGCAAGTTCTCCTCGAGCTGGGCGACCGTGGTCGCGCCGAAGATCGTCGACGCCACAAAATCGTGCTGGCGGCTCCAGGCCAGGGCCAGGGCGGCGAGGCTGACGCCGAGGTCGTTGGCGATGACCTGCAGGCGGGCGACCGTCTCCAGGCTGCGGGCATTGACGAAGCGGCGCGCCATGCGCTGCTGGCGTTCGCCGCCCCCGCGCAGGTAGTCGCTGAAACGCGCGCCGTCCGGCAGGGCGCCGTCCTGGTACTTGCCGGTCAGCACGCCGCCGCCGAGCGGCGAATAGGGCAGCAGGCTGACCCCCTCCATCCGGCAGACCTGGGCCAGTTCGTTTTCGCAGCGGCGGTTGATGAGGGAGAAGTTGTTCTGCACGCTGTCGAAGCGCGTCAGCCCGTGCTTCTCCGAGGCCCAGAGGTTCTTCATCAGGCCCCAGCTGGTTTCGTTGCTGCAGCCGATGGCGCGCACCTTGCCCTCCTGCACCAGTTCGGTCAGCGCCTCCAAGGTGTCCTCCTGGCGCATGCCGTGGTCGGGCCAATGCGTCTGGTACAGGTCAATGCAGTCGGTCTGCAGCCGGCGCAGGCTGTCCTCACAAGCCCGGCGGATCTGGCGGCGGTCGAGCGCGGTGAAGCCACCGCGAATCGGCGGCCGGAACCAGCCATGCCCGGGGCCGGTGACCTTGGTGGCGACGATGACCTGGTCGCGCGGCTTGGTCTTCAGCCAGCGACCGACGATCTGCTCCGTGATGCCAAAGCGTTCGGCACTCGGCGGCACGGGATACATTTCCGCCGCGTCAAAGAAGTCGATGCCGGCATCGTAGGCGCGGTCCATGATGGCAAAGGACTCCGCCTCATCGGCCTGCAGGCCAAAGGTCATCGTGCCCATGCAAAGATCTGTCACCACGAGGCCGCTGCGGCCGAGTCGTCTGCGTTCCATGGCGCCAGCATGAAAGGGAGCGCGCCGGGATCAAGCCGCAGTTGTCTCCGCAACGCGAGTGTCCCCGCCCACGCGAGGGTGACGATGCCTACACTGCCGGCTGCCAACTCTCCATCGCCAGACTGGCGGCGCCGAGCGCGCCGGCGGTGTCATCAAGTTCCGAGACGAGGATGCGCGGGGGGCGTCCGCGCAGGCGCGGCATGAGCACGGCAGCCTGGGCGGCCACCTCATCCCAAAAGGCCGTACCCAAAGCGGTCAGCGGGCCGTGCAGGAAAAACACCTCGGTGTCGAGCAACAGCTGCAGCCAGCCGGCGACGCGGGCGAAGTCAGCGGCAATCTCGCCGCGTGCAGGGCGACCGGCCACCTCCGCCAGCGCGGCGTGCAGATCCTCCGGGGCCGGACCGTCGCTGCCGGCCAGTCGACGCCAGACCGCTGGAGCGGACAAGGCGTCGTGCATTTCCCCGCCGCCCGGCCAGGCCCAGTTGCCGACCTCGCCTGCCGCCTGATGAGCACCGCCGAACAGGTGGCCGCGATGCATGATCGCCGCGCCGAAACCGCGTCGGGGTCCGAGCACCACATAGTCGTCGAGGTCGCGGCCGCCGCCAAACCAGCGCTCGGCCAAGGCGATGGCGCGCAGGTTGTTTTCCAGGGTGACCGGCACGCTGAAATCCACCGCCAGCGGCGCAGCCACGGGCACGTCGCGCCAGTTCTCGATGAAGCCGTAGTGCAGGCTGATGCCACGGGCGGGATCAACCACGCCGGGTGCGCCGATGCCAATGCCGAGCAAACGGCCGGGGGCCGCCGCTGCCAGGGCACGCACGGCTGCAGCGAGTTCCTGCTGCACCTGGGCCCGGCCGGCACCTGGCGGCAGCGGTCGCTGCAGGGAATGGGCAACCTGGCCGGAAAAATCCACCCGCACCGCCTGCACGCGACCGGCGTGAAACTCGACCCCGGCAAACCAGCCGGCGGTCGACACGGTACCGAGCCGGCGTTTCGGCCGGCCCACCGGTCCCTGTTCGAGGCCGTCCTCCATGAGCAGGTTGCCGGCCAGCAGCATGTCCACGTACAAACCGGTGGTCGAGGGCGACAGCCCCATCACGTCGGCCAGGCCGCGCCGGGAGGTCGCGCGACCGCTGCGCACGTGCAGAATGACATCGGCGATGAGGCGGGACTGATCGGCGGGATTTTTTCTCATGCGCGCGACCGCCGGAACGGTCGCGCCACTTCATAGCTCTTAGGGGCGGCTTGGAGCAATCAGGAAATGGTTTTTTTCCGCGGCCGGGTGGCGAAGAACAGGGCGACCCCGAGCAGGGCAACGACGCAGGTGGCCCCGGTCAGCGTGGTGAGCACGAGATCACGCAGGTTCTTGTCGGGGATGAAACCGAGCTTGTGGAAGTTGGTGAAGATCCGCGCCTCGAACTGGCGGTTGTCATCGGTGTGGCGGGTGACGCTGCCGGTGGCGGTGGAGACGTACACGCGGGTGTGCAGGGCGTCGTCGAGGTCGAAACGGTACACCGGCAGGATGCGGAAGATGTTCAGGTACTCCGTGTCGAAGGCGGTCAGGAAGGCGGTCTTGCGCACCTTGGCACCGCCGAGGAAGGCGGCGGCGATCTGCGCAGCATAGGCCTCATCCTGGGCGGGATCGACCCGGCCGTCCTCGGCACTGACGTACTGCGCCGAGCCACCGCCCTGCGGATAGATCTGGTACCAGGGCCGGCCACCGATGCCGCGGACATTGACCGCACTGACGGCCTGCGCGGTGGCGGGCAGCCGGGCGACCGCCTCGGCAACCCCGAGCCGGATCGGCGCGACGTCGAGCGCCCCGGTCGGCAGCGCCGGCGGTGGCGGCGACTGGGTGCGGGTCATGACATTGTGGATGACGCCGCTGCCGGCGGCCATCAGGATGCTGAGGCTGAAGATCAGGCCAAGCCAGCGGTGGGCCTTGCGGAGGGTTTGCTTGTTCATGGGAAGAAAAATGAGCCGCCGCCAGCTTGCGACCGGCGGCGGCGGGTGGGTCACCATTTCCATTCGACACCGGCGAACAGGCCGCGGCCGTCGCCCGGGAAAAACACCGCGCTCGCCGGCGTGGCGGTGGTGACAACGCCGGTAGTTGCGGCATAGGTGGCGTCGGTCAGGTTCTTCGCCTCGACGAAGAACGACAGGCCCTTCTTCGTGCGATACCCGAATTTGAAGCCGAGCAGGGCATAGCCATCGGCCTCCAGGGTGTTGGCGAGATCGACAAAATAACTCTGCGGCGCCCACTCGACGTTCGGGCCGGCATAGAAGCCGCAGGGATGTTCATAGAGCAGTTCGGCGCGGTAGAAGTGGCGCGGAATGCCCGGCAACTCGTTGTTCGCGAACACGGGATCGCCGTCGAAGTGGAAGTCGTTGAACAGGTAAAACTGGCGCAGGAACAGGCGGTCGCTGTCAGCCTCCCCATCCGAAGGCGCACGCGTGAACAGGCCACGCACCAGATCAACATCAAGCAGGGCTTCGACGCCATGACGAATGGTCCGGCCGGCGTTGATGGTCTGGGTGGCACTGACCCCGGGCACGCCGAGGGCGAAGAGCTCGTTGTCGAGCCAGGTGTAGTACCAGGCGAGATCCCAGCGCGCGCGACCGCGGCTGCCGCGCGTGCCGATTTCGAGGCTGGTGCCGCGCTGGGCCTGCAGATCGATCAGGCCCGGTGCGCCACCGAGCGCGGTCAACTCGCCGAACGACGGCGGCTCAAAGCTGCGGCTGACATTGGCAAAGAACTGCACCTCAGGCGCGGCCTCCCAGAGCAGGCCCAGCTTGGGACTGAAACCCCAGTACTCCTGGCGATCGCTGTTGTCGGCACCGAACACGCGCTGCTCATCGAAATCGCGGTCGGCAAAACTGCCCTGCGCGCCAAGAATAAGGGCGAGACTGTCGGTCAGGTGGAAGGTGTCCTGCACGTAGAGGTCGAGATTGGTCGCCGTCAGCTGGTTCTCCGCGGTGCGACCGCCGCGCCGGCCGAGCACGTTGGCGAAGCGGTTGTCCTGGGTCAGACCGTAGACATAGCCGAGACCGAGGGTGAACTGGTTGCGATGACCCGCGAGATCGGCGAGCGAGTCGTAGCGCAGGTCGAGACCGAGGTCGTTGCTGAGCTGGTCGATCACGCCCGGCCCGAGCCGGAACCCGGGACCGAAGGAGATGAGTGGGTGGTCGAGATCCTTCCACGACCAGAAACTGCTCAGGGTCACGCGATGGATGTCGTCCGACCAGACCGTGCGGTTGGCCAGCCGGAACAGTTCGAAGTCGCGCTTCTGGTTGAAGCGGACGTTGCCCGGGTTGGCCATGTCAGGCTGGCGCTCGAGCTGGCGCAAAGTCAGGCTGCCCGGCAACTGCGAATCGGTCGTCACATAGGTGACGTAGAAACGCGTCTCCAGGCTGTCGCTGAGCCGCTGGCCAAAGTTGGCGAAGAAACGCTGGCTGTCCTGGCGGGAATGGTCGCGGTAGCCGTCGGTCTCGTTGTAGCTGTAGCTGGCGTAGACATCGGAGTCGCCAAAGACGCCGCCCGAGCTGATCTGACCGCGGAAGCTGCCGAAGCTGCCGGCCTCAAAGCGCGCCTGCAGTGGCGAGGCCTCGTGGCCGCTGAGCGAAACGAAGTTGATGGCGCCGCCGAGGGTGGTCGAGCCGAACTGCAGGGCGTTGGCCCCGCGGAAGACCTCGATGTAGCGGGCTGACAGGGGCTCAATGGCCTGCATGTCGAAACCGCCGTCGGCGAGGTTGAGCGGCGAACCATCCTGCATGAGCTTGATGCCGCGACCGTGGAAGGTGCGCTGGATGCCGGAGCCGCGGATCGAGATGCGGCTTTCCTCCGCGCCGAAGCGCGGCTGGATGAAGACGCCGGGCGCGAAGTCGAGGGCGTCCTTCAGGGTGGTGGCGCGACCGCGCTTGTAGTCTTCGGCATCGACCACCGCCACCCCGCCGGGGGTGGTGGCAGTGAGTTCCTGGCGACGGGTCTCCAGGGTGGGAACGGTGCGTGACGGATCCGGCGGACGGGCGGTGACGAGCACTCCCGGCAGGGTGGGAGCGGCGGTTTGCGCCGACAGTTGGGCAAGGGCAAGCAGGCCCGTGCAGGGCCAAAGGGAGAAAAACGGTTTCATGCGGGGATGGAGCCGGCACGGCCGGCCACCGCTCGACCTGCGGGTGAACACCCTGAAAACAACCCGTGACCGCATGCTGCGTTCGCTGGATCACCTGAAGCCGGACGAGTCCGAAC
>JAEYYS010000007.1 GCA_023428335.1 Verrucomicrobiota bacterium
CTGTTGCGGCAGACGACCATGCTCAGGCGTTCACCGGCGGAGGGGTTCAGCGGCAGGGGGGGGGCGGTATTCTGCTCCATGGAAAGAAGGGCGGCGGGCGGGATGGCGCGAAAGGGTAGGAATCAGCCGGCAGGTGAACGCTCAAGCGGACCTGACAGTGGCCAGTGCAGACAATATAAATACAAGATCGACCGAATTCTTCAAAGGTCAATGTTTCCGAAGCGTACTTGGTAAGACGCCGGTGTTGTGCCAGTTTGGCCGCTGCGGCCAGCGGCTTTGCCTCGCGACATGAACCCAGAATTGAATCCGGCTCCGTCGTCTGCGGTCGACTCTGGGGAAATTGTCCATTTTCCCAGCCTCGGTGTGACGCTCTGCGGCCGCTTCGTGCCCGGGCTTGGCTCCGGTCGGCGGCCGGTGCTGGTGGTCAGTCACGGCGCCGGCGAGTTCAAGGAGAACTACCACGAGCTCGCCGCCCATCTGGCCGCGCAGGGCATCTCCAGCCTGTTGCTCGACATGCATGGCCACGGCGCCAGCGGCGGCCGTCCCTACCACGTCAGCATCCGCGAATGGGTCGCCGATCTCGGCGCGGCGCTCGATTACCTGGCGACCCGTCCCGATGTCGATGCCGCGCGCATCGGCGCCTTCGGTTTGTCCTCGGGTGGCACGGCCATCCTGGAGGCGGCGGCCACCGACCGTCGTTGGAAGGCGTTGGTGACCCTGGATGCGACGGTGATGAACACCCTGCCCTGGTCGGTCACCCTCAGCATGGGCCTGATGTGCGGCCTCGGCTGGCTGAAGCGGCTCTTCACCGGCGCCGACCTGCGCATTTCCATCGTCAAGCTGCTCGACGAGGTGCCGCTCGCTTCCGATCCGCAGATCAACGCGCGTCTGCGCACCGATCCGGGCAAACTCAATGCCTTCCAGAACTTTCCCCTGCCCGGCGCTGCCCAGGCCTTTTTCGTCAATACGATCCGCCGGGTCCATGCCGTGCAGGCGGCAACCCTGGTGATCTGGGGGGCCGACGACCAGCTCGACCCGCCCAGCACCGCCCATCGGCTGCACGATGCCCTGACCTGTGAGAAGCGGCTGGAAATCATCGAAGGCAACGGCCATGTCGGCCACCTGGACCGCCATCGCGCGCGGGTTTTTGAAGCAACCACCGAATGGCTTTTAAAACATTTGGCGTGACCCGCCTTCGTGTTTAGGATGTCCACCCCCAAGCTTTTTGATTCATGCGGTCGATCCTCGGAAATGCAGCCCGGACCCTCGCTGCCGACGCCAAGTGGGAGTTGCTCTCCCCCTTCCTGCGCCGGTACGGGTGCGAGGCGCTTTCCTATGCGACCCTCCAGCAGGGCATGGAATACTACGTTCACGAGCGCGGTTACATCGCCTTCGTCACCGCCCTGCACCCCGTTTTCGCCCGTCAGCCGCGGCGCATCGTCCTCACCGATCCGGTTTGCGCGCCGGAGGATCTGCCGGTCCTGCTGACCGATTTCCTGAGCGAGCATCCCTCTGCGGTGTTCGGTGTCGTCTCCGAGGCCTGCGCCACGGTGCTGCGCCAGTTCGGCTTCAAGGCGAACTGCGTCGGCTATGAACCGGAACTGGCCGTGCCAACCTACAACACGGCCGGCAACTGGAAGGAGCTCGACCTCATCAAGCGCGCCCGCAACGAGGCCCGCCGCGAAGGTTTGGAGATCCGCGAGGTCGACATCGCCGGTGTGCCGGTCGAGCAGTTGCAGGCCCTGTCCGCCCGCTGGATGCAGGGCAAGAAGGTCAACGACCGCGAGATCTGGGTCTATGCCCGGCGTCCGGTCTATCGGGCCGAACCGGACGTGCGCAAATTTGTCGCCTTCGACCGTGCCGGCACGGCGGTCGGTTACGTCTTCTACGATCCCATGTACCGCGACGGCCGGATCGTCGGCTACTCAGCCAACACGGTGCGCTGCGACGAGGCCCGCTACGGCCGCCTGGCCACGGCCATTCACATGGCTGCCATGGATGTTTTCAAGCCGGAGGGTGTCGAACGGCTCAACCTCTGCCTCTGTCCCTTCACCCACCTGGAGCAGGGACGGTTTGCCGACGACTTCATGACCGACGCCTTTTTCAAGATCAGCCGGCGCTACGGCGGCGAGATCTACAACTTCGACGGTCTTGCCTTCCACAAGTCGAAGTACCGCGGCACGGAAAAGCCGATGTACTTCGCCTCGAACAGCCGATGGCCGTCGAACGACGTCTACCTGGCCTTCCTCACCTCGGACATTGCCACCGGTTACTTCTCCACCCTCGGCCTGCTGGCGCGCGGCTTCTGGAAGGCGATCCGGCCCGCCGACTGAGCCGTTGCCGGCTCAGAAGCGCAGGGTCGTCTGGATGTTGAACACCCAGGCGTTGGGGATGGCGCCGGAGCCGCCCGGATGCATGACGTACTGCAGGTTGGGCGACAGCGTCCACCAGGCCGCCAGCTGCAGCTTGTAGCTGAGTTCGACCACCGCTTCGTAGTCGACCACCTCGAAGAACTGAAAGATCTGGTTCACGTCCTCCATGGCGCGCTTGACGTCGCGGCTCATGCGCAGGTAGGAGCCGGCGATGCCGAGCGTGTCGTAGTCGCGGCCGGGAATGAGGCCCTTGAAGACCAGGCCGCCGTCGACGCCGAACTCGGTGAGGTTGCGGTCGGGCGGCGCCGCGCTCAGGCGGAAGAAGCCGGTGATGCCCTGCTGCGCCGGATCCTCATGGGTGGATTCGCGCCAGAGCATGTGCTCGCCGAGCAGGTAGAAGCCGTAGTTGCCGTCGTGGGTGGTCGGACCGTTGCTCAGACCAAAGGGGAAGAGGGCGGCGATGGTGTCGTAGACGTCGTAAAACTCGTCGGTGTGGTAGTAGCCGCCGACCTTCAGGCTGCCCGGCAGGCCGGTGTCGCCCTCGGCCATGTTGCGGCGCAGGCCAAGCTCATAGTACATCAGCGCGCCTTCCTGGCTGTGCAGCTGGATGCGGGTGCCCGGGCCGGTTTCGTCGGGGAAGCCGTCATAGATGCCGGCACGCAGGTAGAGCGAGTCGAGAGGCTGCCAGTTCATCACCACGGCCGGCACGCCGTAGGGCGTCGAGGGCAGCGAGTGCGAGCCCTTGGGAAAGCCCGGGATGTCGTAGAGATTGAAGGCCAGCGTCGGGAAGAAGAAGGTCTGGTTGAGGAAGTTGATCGACGCCAGGCTGTTGTACATCTCCGGCAGGATGAAATCGCGGTCGACGCTCATCATGCCCGCCTTGATCGAGAACTTGCCGTCAAACAGCTCCTGCTTGAAGTACATCTGCCAGAGGCGGAAGTCGGCCGGGAAATCGACGAGGTTCGTCTTGTTCAGGTCGCCGACATACTGCTCCGAGAACGGCTGGCCGTTGAGCCAGACCGCGGCGGTGTGAAAGGATCCCCCTTCCCAGCCCACCAGCTTCTCGGCGTCGAGATCGAGCGCCATCAGCAGGCCGCTCTGGTAAATGGCGCCGTGGCGGATGCCGCCGGAAATGTTGTTCGGCACCGAGCCGACGTAAAACAGCTCAAACCCAATGCCCTGATCGGCGAGGTCGGTGCGCAGCCCCCCCCAGTCGCCGAGCATGTAGTCCTGCATGAACCAGCGCTTCAGCGGCGAATCCGCCGCCGGCTCCTGGGCAGTCAGCAGCGCAGGCAGGGACAGCAGGGCGCCAAGGCAGAGGGAGAGTCGGGAGGGCATCATGAGAAGAATCGACAAATTTCAGCAATTTAATAATAAATCGTGCTTTGGACAGTGCTTATTTTGCGATGCACCGCTTTTTACTCTCCCTCGTTAGGCCGTGCCGCGGGCTGCCGGCGCTCGCCTGGCTGTTGACTAGCGTTGCGCTGTGCGCCCAGACCGCCCCCCTGCCCGATCTCGCCAGCGTCGCCCCCGACCTCGTCGTGCCTGCCGTCGAGGACGCCGAACCGGCGGCGGGTCGCCGGGTCTGGCAACAGGCCCCGGGCTGGCGGAACAGCGGCGTCCGCCACACCCTGTACCTGCCGACCGATTGGCACCCCGAGGCCCGCCTGCCGGTCTTGGTCGAGTGGCCCGGCAACGGCGGCTACCGCAATGCCCATGGCGACACCTGCGACGGCCTGCCCGAGGGCTGTCGCCTCGGTTACGGCGCCAGCGGCGGCCGCGGTTTTCTCTGGCTCTGCCTGCCGTTTGTTGAAGCGGGGCCGCAGGGCTGGCGACCCGCGACGCGCTGGTGGGGCGACCTAGAGGCCTCGAAACGCTACTGCATCGAGGCGGTGCGCCAGGCCTGCGCACGCTTCGGCGGCGATCCTGAGCGCGTGGTGCTGTGCGGGTTTTCGCGCGGCAGCATCGCCTGCAACCACCTCGGTCTGCACGACGACACCATCGCCGGGCTATGGCGCGCCTTCCTCTGTCACAGCCATTACGACGGCGTGCGCGCTTGGCCCTACCCGGATTCCGACCGCGCCTCGGCGTTGCAGCGGCTGGCGCGGCTGCGCGGGCGGCCGCAGTTCATCATTCAGGAGGCGGGGGGCACCGCCGCGACCGAGGCCTGGCTGCGCGCCAGCGGTGTCGAGGGCAACTGGACCTTCGTTCCCCTGCCCTTCCGCAACCACAGCGATGCCTGGGTGCTGCGCGACCTGCCCGAGCGCCGGCAACTGCGCGACTGGCTGGCGCGCGTGCTGGCTGAACCGGCACCGGGTCGCTGAGCGCCGGCAGGAAAGGCCGCCGTCAACGCGTTGGTTTGGCCATGCACCGCCCGCTCCTCCTGCTGCTCGCCGCGACCGCCGGCCTCGAAGCCGCGCCCGACCTCATCCTGCACCACGGTCACGTCCTCACCCTCGACCCGCAGTCGAGGGTCGCCGAAGCCGTGGCCATCGAGGCCGGCCGCATCACCGCCGTCGGTGCCAATGACGAGGTGCTCGCGCTCAAGGGCGACACCACCCAGGTGTTGGATCTCGGCGGTCGC
>JAEYYS010000261.1 GCA_023428335.1 Verrucomicrobiota bacterium
GGCTGCGGGTGCGGTCGAGCAGGGGCCGGGCGAGTTTTTCCAGCTCGGCGCGCGTCACCTCGGCGGCGAAGCTGTGGCTGCCGTCGTAAAAGGGCAGCTCGACGCGGGTGCTCTCCGCCTCGGACAGGCGCTTTTTCGCCGCCTCGGCCGCCTCGAGAAAACGCGCCGGATCGGCGCCGGCCGGGGCGAGGTGCCCGGCAAGGGCGCGATCGAGGTCATCGCCGCCGAGCTGGGTGTCGCCGGCGGTACTGAGCACCTGAAAAACGCCGTCGCGCAGCTCGAGCACGCTGATGTCGAAGGTGCCGCCGCCGAGGTCGTAAACGGCGACCTTGCGGTGGTCGCCGAGCTTGTCGAGGCCATAGGCGAGCGCAGCCGCGGTCGGCTCGCTGAGGATGCGTTCGACCTGCAGCCCGGCCAGTTCGCCGGCCTTCTTGGTGGCTGCGCGCTGGGCGTCGTTGAAGTAGGCCGGCACGGTGATGACGGCGCGGGTGAGGGTTTGCTCCATGGCCCGCTCGGCGAGGCCGCGCAGGTGGCGCAGGATCTCGGCCGAGACCTGCACCGGGCTGGTGCCGAGCGCCGCCAGGTCGTAGGGCGGCTGCCAGTCGCCCTCGCCGGAGCGGCGCCCAATGAGTCGTTTGACGCTGGTGACCGTGCGCGCCGGTTCGAGGGCGCGGCGGCGCAGGGCGGCGGCGCCGACCGTCAACGTGCCGTCGGCCGCAAAATGCACCGCTGAAGGTGTTAGCCGGCTGCCCTCGGCGTCGGCCAGCAGGATGGGGAAACCGCTGTCCATGACGCCGACGAGCGAGTTCGTCGTGCCGAGGTCAATGCCGAGGAGGAGGGACATGGGCTGCCAGTATCGCGGAAATCGGCTCATCGCAAATTCCAGGCTTCCCTTCCGGGGGCGACCCGCACAAAATGGCGAAGACGGCGCCCGCCGTCGCGTACGATTCCCTCCGCCATGAGCCTCTCCCCCCGTCGCCAGTTCCTGTCCCGCACCGCCGGCAGCCTTTTCGCCGCCCCCTTTGTCACCACCGGCATGAAGGCCGCTTCGCCCAACGGCAAGCTCCGCCACGCCGCCTTCGGCGCCTCGGGCATGTCCTGGTCCGACATCAATGCCATGTCGAACCACGACATGTGGGAACTGGTCGCCGTGGCCGATGTCGACACCCGCAACTTCGCCCGCCTGAAGGAAAAATTCCCCAACGCCCGCTGCTACCAGGACTGGCGGGAGCTGCTCGAAAAGGAGGCCGGCAACATCGACTCGGTCAACGTCTCGACCCCCGACCACATGCACGGCCCGATGGGTCTGAAGGTGCTGGAACTGGGCAAGCACCTGTACGGCCAGAAGCCGCTGGCGCAGAATCTCTACGAATGCCGCCAGCTCATGCTCAAGGCGCGCGAGAAGGGCGTCATGACCCAGATGGGCATCCAGGTGTCGTCGGCCTTCACCGAGCGTCACGCGGTCGCCCTCATCCAGGAAGGCGCCATCGGCAAGGTCAAGGAGGTGCACACTTTCTCGAACAAGTTCTGGGGCGACATGGACCCGGTGCCGCAGCGCAACGACCCGGTGCCGGCGGGCTTCGACTGGCAGCAGTGGCTCGGCCCGGCGGCCGACCGCCCCTACATCGACAAGTACTACCACCCCGGCCAGTGGCGCAAACGCCGCGATTTCGGCACCGGCACCCTGGGCGACATGGGCTGCCACATGTTCAGCGGCTGGTTTCGCTCTCTGAACCTGGCGGCACCGATCGGCGTGAAATCGACGGGGCCGGCCCCGGTCAACCTCACCAACTGGGCGATCAACGCGGTCGTCGAGTACACCTTCAAGGGCACCGAGTACACCGCCGGCGACACCGTCAAGGTGACCTGGTACGACGGCGATGCCCGCCCGCCGGCCCACGTCATGGCGCTGGCCGATCCGGCCAAGTTCCCCGGCCAGGGCAGCATTTACCTCGGCACCGACGGCGTCCTGCTGTCGCCCCACGGCAGCACGCCGATGCTGTACCCGCGGGAAAAGTTCGCCACGCACAAGTACCCCAAGCTGGAGCCGCGCGACCACTGGAAGGACTACATCGACTGCTGCCTCAAGGGCGGGGCCCAGCCGAGCGCCAACTTTGACTACGCCGGCCCGCTCACCGAGGCCGTCCTGCTTGGCTGCCTCGCCAGCGCCTTCCCCGGCCAGGACCTGGTCTGGGATGCCCCCGGCCTGAAGATCGCCAACAACGAGGCTGCCAACGCCCTGGTGAAGCCGACGTACCGCCCCGGCTGGGAGATCTAGGCCTGCATCTTGCCGCCCCGGGCTTCCGCGTGTATCGGGGAAGCCATGCGCCGCCTGCTTTTTCTGCTTCTCGCCCCCGCCGCCAGCGGGTTCGACCTGCGCCTGCCGACTGACAACGACGCCCTGCTGAGGGGCGACGGACCCGGGTACTTCCAGTTTGTCGACCGCGACTTCGAGGGCGTGAAATCGACGCCCTGGGAGGGTGGGCAATTCGGCTTTGTGCGCGATGCCCGCCGGGTCGCGGGCGGCATTGCCTTTGCGCGCTTCCATGAGGGCCTCGACGTCAAGCCGCTGCAGCGCGATGCGGCCGGCAACCCGCTCGACGAGGTGCGCGCCATCCTTCCGGGGCGCGTGGTCCACACCAGCGCCGAGGCCGGGCGCAGCAACTACGGCCGCTATGTCGTCGTCGAACACCGCCTGCCCGAGGGGCCGTTCTACAGCCTCTATGCCCACCTCGGCACGATTGCCGTCTCGGTCGATGATCGCCTGGAAGCCGGTCAGAAGCTCGGCATCATGGGCTTCACCGGCAGCGGCATCGACCGCCGTCGCTCCCACCTGCACGTCGAACTGAACCTGCTGCTGTCCGAACGCTTCCCCGAGTGGCATGCCGAGTTCTTCCGCACGCCCAACCATCACGGCCTGTACAACGGCCTCAACCTGCTCGGCCTCGATCTGCAGTCGCTCTACCTGCAGCGACAGAAGAACCCCGGCCTCGGCTTGGCGGATTTCCTGCACGCTCAGGAGGCCTACTTTGAACTCACCGTGCCCGGTTCGGCGCGCATGGAACTCATCGAACGCTATCCCTGGCTCGGCCTCGCCTCGCGCGGCGACGCCCCCTCGTGGGTGCTGCGCTGCACGCGCTGGGGGTTTCCCGTGGCCGTCCGGCCCGGCACCCGCGCGGTGGCCACCGGGGTCGCCACCTGGGTCAAGGACGACCCGATGCCGCACTACTACAACACCCGCGGCCTGCTCAACAACAGCGGCCAGATCACCGTCGAGGGCCTGCGCTTCGCCCGCCTGCTTGGCGGCTTCTGATGTCATGATCCTCGCCCTCGAATCCTCCTGCGACGAAACCGCCGCGGCGATCTGCGCCCGCGACGGCCGCCTGCTCGCCGCCCGCGTCGCCTCGCAGGCCGAGATCCACCGTCGCTACGGCGGCGTCGTACCCGAGGTTGCCTCGCGCAACCACATCCTGCACGTGCGTGTGCTGGTCGAGCAGGTGCTCGCCGAGGCCGGGGTCGCACTCGGCGACATCGAGGCTTTTGGCGCCACCACCGGCCCCGGCCTGGTCAGCTCCCTGCTCATTGGCACCAGCTTTGCCAAGGCGCTGGCGGTGGCGGAACAGAAGCCGTTTCTGGCGGTCAACCACATGGAGGGCCATCTGCTCTCGCCCTTCATGGAGGGGGCCGGGCCGGTACGGGCGAATGTCTCGCTCATCGTCAGCGGCGGCCACACGATGCTCGTGCGCGTGCGCGGCGCCGGCGACTACGAACTGCTCGG
>JAEYYS010000284.1 GCA_023428335.1 Verrucomicrobiota bacterium
ACCGGCGCGCGGGCGAGCAACACCTCATCTTCGTCTCCGGTCACTACGAAGGCGTCGACGAGCGCGTCACCGAGCGCTGGGTCGATGAGGAACTCAGCATCGGCGATTACGTGCTCACCAATGGCACCATCGCCGCCGCTGTGGTCATGGACGCCATCGTGCGCCTGCTGCCGGGCGCACTGGGCGACGACCAAAGCTCGGTCGAGGAATCGTTCGGCGCCAGTGGCCTGCTGGAGGCGCCGCAGTATACCAAGCCGGCGGAATTTGAAGGCCTGGCCGTGCCCGAGGTGCTGCTGGGTGGCAACCATGCGAAAATCGCCCAGTGGCGCGCCGACCAAGCGCTGGAGCGGACCCGCCGCAACCGCCCCGACCTGCTCGCGGATGCGGGCTTGTAAAAGGCCGGGACCGGTGTAAATCCGGCTTCCCATGAAAGTCACCCAACTCTCCGCAATCGCCGCGCTGGCCCTGCTCGCCGCCTGCAAGCCCGCCGCCCCCGAAGCTCCGCCCGCCGAAATGCCCCAGGGTCAGGCCGCCTCCCCCGAGATCAAGGAAGGCTGGATCCCGATGTTCAATGGCAAGGATCTGACCGGCTGGAAGGACAGCAACGAAACCCCCGGCTCCTTCACCGTCGAAGACGGCGTGCTCAAGGTCGGCAACGGCCGCTCTCACCTCTTCTATGCCGGCATCGACGGCAACGCCAGCTTCAAGAACTTCGAGTTCAAGGCCAAGGTCAAGCACATGCCCGGCTCGAACTCCGGCATCTACATCCACACGAAGTTCCAGGAAAAGGGCTGGCCCGACGCCGGCTACGAGTGCCAGGTCAACAGCACCGGCCACAAGGACCCGAAAAAGACCGGCGGCCTGTACGCAGTCAAGGACGTGCTCGACACCGCCCCGGTCGCCGACGGCGAATGGTTCGACTACGGCATCAAGGTCGAGGGCAAGCACATCACCATCACCATCAACGGCAAGGTGACCACCGACTGGACCGAGCCCGAGGGCTGGGATCCGGCCACCGCGCTGAAGAACATGCCCGGCCGCAAGCTCAGCGAAGGCACCATCGCCCTCCAGGCCCACGACCCGCAGAGCGTGGTCTATTACAAGGACCTCATGATCCGCCCCCTGTGAGCGATCCCAACCTGTCCATCGTCGAAGTCCGCAGCGAGTTCGTGCGCGGGCGCAACTGCCTGCTCGTGCGCGGACAGTTCAGCCCGCTGTACATGGACTACTACCTGCACCTGATGCAGCACGGCCTCAAGAACGCCGACGCCCCGGATCAGATGCTCAAGGACAGTCTGGCCGCCCTCGCCCTGCACCTGGCCTCGCGCCCGCAGGACGAGGGCTGCGCCTGGACCATCCACCTGCACAAGCCGCTGATAAACCTCTTCGTCACCGGCAGCAGCCGCCCCGGCCGCGTCACCGGCCGCATCTTCACCACGGACATCAAGGACAGCGGCAAGTCCCTGTTCATCGCCCAGACCACCCGGCCGAACCTGCAGCCGCGCCAGAGCATGATCGAGTTCCAGGGCACCGACCTGCTCGCCGCCGTCGAGCAGTTCTACACCCAGAGCGAGCAGCGGCCCACCCGCTTCTTCCGCCTGCCCGACGAGCACTTCGTGCAGATCTCGGCCGAACCCGACGCCGACCTCGCCTGGCTCAACGGCCTGACCGATGCCGACATCCCCAAGCTGGCGGAGACCGAAACCCTGTCGCTGCTGGAAACCCGCGGCTACGTCTTCGAGTGCGGCTGCACCGTCGACCGCCTCTACCCCATGCTCACCCGGCTCTCGGAGGAAGACCTCGACTACATCTTCGCGGACGGCTTTGCCACCATCACCTGCCCGCGCTGCGCCGCCGTGTTCAAGACGCCGAAAAGCACCTTCGACGCCTGGCAGGTGCGTCAGAGCAACTGACGCCGTTCGTATCCTCGTCCCGCATGAACGCGCCCACCTACAAGATCGGCAACGAGAAGCTCATCAAGGTGCTGCCCAACGCCGCCCAGCGGCTGACCAGCCTGCTCACCCGCCAGGGCCGCGCCGAAACCGGCGCCCTGCGCATCGCCGTCGTCGGTGGCGGCTGCTCGGGCCTGCAGTACAAGATGGACCTCGTCGACGGCCCCGCCAACCGCGACATCCAGGTCACCTCCAACGAGGTGCGCGTGGTCATCGACCCCAAGAGCGCGCTCTTTGTCACCGGCTCGGAACTCGACTACAGCGACGACCTCCAGCAGGGCGGCTTCAAGGTGACCAACCCCAACGCCGTCGTCACCTGCTCCTGCGGCGAAAGCTTCTCCGCCTGACCCGGTCATGACCGACGCCTTCGCGCTCCTCGGCCTGCCGCCGCGCGCCGCTCTCGACGAGTCCGTGCTGCAGGACGCCTGGCGCGAGGCCGCCCGCGCCGCCCACCCGGACCAACCCGGTGGCGATGCCAGCCGCGCCGCCGAACTCAACGCCGCGCTCGACACCCTCAAGTCGCCGGTCAGCCGCCTCAAGCACCTGCTCGATCATCAGGCCGTGGCCTGGCGTGCCGTGCCACTCGAGGCCGGCCTCATGAACCTCTTTGAGCGCCTCGGCCCCCTGCTCCAGCGCGGCCAGGCCCTGCTGACCAAAAAGCAGGCTGCCGCCACCGCCCTCGCCAAGGCCCTGCTCGCCCGCGAGGAAATGGCACTGCGCGAGGCCCTCGAAGCCCTCGGCGTGGAAATCGCCGAAGCTTGGTCCGCCTTGGAAGCCGGCCTGCCCGACCTCGATGCCCGACTCGCCGCCGGCGACAGCACCGCCTGGACCGACCTGCAGGCCTGCCAGGCCCGGCTGGCCTACCTCGACAAATGGCGTCGCCAGTTGCGCGAGCTGCTGCTCGCCCTGCACCTCGCCTGAGCGGCTTGTCGCAAGCCCAGCGCACCCGCGCGCGTTGTCCTCGGCGATGAAATTTGCCGCCGCCCTGCTCTGCCTCCTGCCCGCCCTGCTCAACGCCCAGGCCACCCCCACCGCAGAAACCGCGGAACAGCAGCTCGTCATCGCCGTCGAACGCATCTGGGATCGCGCCGAACACAGCGCCTTCACCGACCTCATCGCCTTCAAGGGCCGCTACTACTGCACCTTCCGCGAAGGCAGCGGCCACATCCCCGGCCGCAACGGCCTCATCCGCGTGCTCGAGTCCGACGACGCCCAGCACTGGCGCTCCGTCGCCCTGCTCGACGAACCCCACGTCGACCTGCGCGACCCCAAGCTGTCGATCACTCCCGACCAGCGCCTCTGCATCAACCTCGGCGGCTCCTATTACCACGGCAAAACCCGCCTGAAGATGGAATCGCGCGTCTCCTTCTCCGATTCCGAAGGCCGGAACTTCAGCCCGCCCCAGCCCATCCCCATGCCGCTCGGCATCCACACCGACATGGACTGGCTCTGGCGCATCACCTGGCACGACGGCCTCGCCTGGGCCGCCGTGCAGCAGGTGCCCACCGGTCAGCCACGCAGCCTGCAACTCGTGCGCAGCCGCGATGCCCGCAACTGGGAGGCCGTGCACACCATGCAGGTGCCCCACCCCTCCGAAACCACCCTGCGCTTCCTCCACGACGGCCGCATGCTCGCCCTCATCCGCCGCAGCGGCCCCTCCCCCAGCGTCGGCTGGCTCGGCCTCAGCAAGCCCCCCTTCACCGACTGGCAATACCGCGAACTCAACCTACCCCTCGGCGGCCCCAACCTCGTGCAACTGCCCAACGGCCGCTGGCTCGCCGCCACCCGCGGCGCCGGCGAAAAAATGCGCCTCGGCCTGCTGGATGTCGACAAGGCCCAGTTCACCCCCCTGCTCGACCTCCCCAGCGGCGGCGACTGCAGCTACGCCGGCCTCGTCGTCGAACCCAACCAAAACCGCGTCCTCGTCAGCTACTACTCCAGCCACGAAACCAAATCCGCCATCTACCTCGCCACCCTGAGGCTTGATGCGCTGGAGGCGTGGTAAGGGAACGTGAAGTCTTTCCAGGCCTGACCGATGCTGTGCTTCGTCTGATAGGTGAGGGTGGAAGGTTGTAACAAATTGAATTCACGGCGCCTCAGGCATTAGCATCTATGCTTTGCTCGGCTTCATTGATTTCGTGCTGAGCCATCCAGGCTGAAAAGCTATCAGGCTGGTTCCACTTTATCCGAGTGGTTGTCCAGCCCCCTCATCTTCCGTGCTGTTTCCAGAGAGCCTTCTCAGGGATGTTAGCCTTGGGCTGAACAGGTAGCGAAGCGCATTGCATTGTGACCTTGCTAGGCATTAATCTCATTCACGATTTTAGTGAGCGCCACAAGAAGGACGATCAACTCAATGGTGACGAGCGCACCATGCATCATCGTAAGACGCATGAACAATCTCCCGCTAACCGCATAATCGCCCTCCTTTAAAGCATCGAAATACCCCTTGCAGATTTTCCGTGCCGGCCACGGCATCCCCTTCAGCATCTGCGCAAAGAACTCCTCAATGTCCATATGTTGTAGCCTCTCCCCCATCTCCCTTCCTTCCTTTGCGGACTCGGCGCCGCTCGCAACGATCATTGCAACATACCGCTGAGCAACGCATGTTACAGCTGCGACCAAGAAAAGATAAGCGGCCGAAGCCACGGTCGGCAGCGGAATAAAAAAAGAGACTTCTTTCAGATTGGATACAATTAGCGCGAGCCCAGCCCCGAATGCAGTGAGAAACCACGAAGCAAACTTATCAAGCAACGCAGACGCGTGTCCAGAGGACATGGTAAGCGCTGCGCCTGCGGCAACGCGTGCAATAATCTTTCCTGGAGGCATTTCGGGATCCGGTGGCATATTCTTCGCGCAACGTCAAAGAGCACGCACCCCTATCAGCGGGGGCAAGCGTCGATCACGTGGGTGAAGGTTGAAATACGGAAAAGCATATATACAAGGCGGCTGATAGGGGTTGCTGTGTCTCGTCTTGTTCGGTCTCTTGATTTTTGGGACTACGGCACCATGACCCTAAGCGATCCCCCAACCATCTTGAACAATGGCTCATTCTTCTTGATTCGATCAACACCCTTGCTATCGCCTTCAGGCCCCAAGGTGTTAATCTGAAAACTGATCATCTCACTACCCGAGAATGCACGGATCACCTGTGCTGCTCTTGTGGCCTTCTGACCTAGCTGCTCAAATGGTTGTTTCCCAGTGAACATTAGGGCGGGCATGCCATTGACTTTTGTCTTGCTGAAAGATGTCAGCTCTATTCCGAGCCGTCGATATTCCGTCCGGAGCGCTTCTTCTGAATATGCATCAAACTTCTCCTGCGCTGTGATGGTCTGACCTAACTCATCTACAGTCGGGCTAACCAAGACTGTCATCCAAACATTGCCATGGCCGTAGCAATTGCGGAAAGACATCAACTCAGACTTCGGTGACTTCTCGGACTTCCAGCTCATCGGAACCTCAAAAACAATCTTGCGATCTGTTGACGCCGTGTGCGTGACATTCTGAACATAGCCCTTGGCGACTTCCTTCTCAGGGGTGTCTTGGAAGGGCTTGTATTGCCATAGGAGGTTACCGCGAACCATCTCGACTTCAATCTCCCCTTTGGCGCGTCGGTCAACGAGCGCGAGAAAAGCTCTAGCTTCAACCTCGCTTCGGATCTGGATATGCTTTGACGCCTCGGCCCATGCATCTTCATCAAACTTATTAAGCATGACTCGCCCCTTCTCTCCCGCATCCTTTATGATGTCTTCTTCAATTGCGTCACATCCGCCTGCAAACGGCGATGACTTCCAAGAGGCAGTGGCTGCTAAAATCTCAACACTCAGTGATGGAAATCGCTTCTCCAGCGACTGTAAAGAACGCTCCATACTACGGCAATAGGCGCGGCATTGCAACAGTTCCGTTGGCAAGTCGCCCTTTGGTGATCCCGGAATAGCAATCCCTTGTTGCCCATTGGCTGGTGCTATGAGAAATAGTAAAAGCGCTAAAAAGGCGAATGCTAAGTCACGGTGTCTCATTGCATTCTTCGGATTTGAGTGAGGATTCGGCGGCAGTAGTGGTGGGTGTATCTCTGAATCTCATCGTCTTGAAGGCGGCAAACACGCAGAGGACAAAGAGCATTGAGGGGCGATACTGGCCATCATTGAGTGCCGCTTGAATCACGAACCATCCGAGATACAAGACCACGATGACGACCCAGGTCAAAGCTAGGTGGATAGGACGCCGAGCTAGTCCGAAGCGTAGAATCCCGCTCACGCCAAGAAAGTATGCGATCACCAAGATGCTTCCGAGAGCAAAGGATGCACCCGGCATGATCGATGACATCACGCCCGTAAGATCGAGGATGATTGCGAACCCTAGAAGTGAAAAAATCAGAGGATGCGTGGAGAAGAGGCGTTTGAGAGGTTCCATTGTAGAGGATTTAATTTCCTGACAGAACAGTATAATTACACAACGCGCTGCCTTAACTTGTTATAGCTGCGCGCAGCTTGAACAGGTAAAAGGCAGCCTGGATGGACAGACTTCGTCCCTGAATTTCTTGCATGCAAAAGACTCTTCCATGCGGGAATTCTCGTCAAGAAAAAGAGGAGCAGGTCATCGGTTTTCAGACGGAGGCGAGGGTCAGAATTCCGGGGTGGAGCGCATTTCCGATCGCACCGTCAACCGACCTCGAACCGCCACGCGGTTCCGGCCTGCAGCCCAGGCGTGGGCGCGCAGCGGCCTCGCCTGGGTCCTGGCGCCCAGCCAGGACCATGGTCACCGCGGACCCCATCGGGGTCCCGTCATGGGGGACGTGACACATTCCACCCCGACGGAACCCCTGCAGGGTTCGTGGCTCACCGGGTCGTGGGTCGCTCGACGTCCCAGGGAAGCACTCGCTGCGCTCGGCATCCCAGGGCTGCATGATGCAAGCCCGTTGGGCTTGTCGGAAGCCTCTCCGCCCCCTGCTCTTGGCTCTCCGCTCCTTCCCCTCAGCATCAGCGTCCCATGAGCGTCAAATCAGCGGTTCATCCTCTGGATGATACGGCACATCACAACGCCGCAGCGATGCCTCCCCCCCTGTCCCCTTCGTGATCTTCGTGCCATTCGTGGTTCCAAAGCCTGCCCAGGTGCGGTCAAGAGTGCCCGCCCCCTCCAGCCCCCCCAAGCCTTATGGC
>JAEYYS010000021.1 GCA_023428335.1 Verrucomicrobiota bacterium
AGAGCGGGTGGCTGTTAACCACTAGGTCGTAGGTTCGAACCCTACCTCAGGAGCCACCTTCCGGCAGAGTAGCTCAGCGGTAGAGCAGAGGACTCATAAGCCTTTGGTCGGGAGTTCAAATCTCCCCTCTGCCACCAAGGAAGGGGCGGCTCCAGCGCGGGACATCCATCCGCGAAAGGCACGGGGTCAATGCCCCCGTCGACAAAATGGGTCGCAGCCTCAATCGCGCCGGCACTCGTACAACGAGGCGATGCCCAAGCTGAGCACGGTCGTCTGCACCTCCGCAAAACCGCAGGAGCGGATCAGCGCCTCCATCGCCGGACCGGAGGGAAAACGCTCCACCGAGCTGCACAGGTACTCATAGGCCTCGCGCCGACCGGTGATCCAGCCGGCGATGCGCGGCATGACGCGCTTCAGGTAGAACAGGTAGGCCTGGCGCAGGCCGGGCAGGCGCGGCAGGGAAAAATCGAGCACGAAAAGGCGGCCGCCCGGTCGCAGCACGCGCCGCATCTCATGGAGCGCGCCCGGCCAGCTCGCCATGTTGCGCAGGCCGAAGGCCACCGTCACGACATCAAAGGCGCCGTCCTGAAACGGCAGGTTGGTGCCATCGGCGGCGACGAGTCGCTCAAAGCGCCGCGCCTGCGCCTCACGCATCATCGGCAGCGAGAAATCGGCACCGAGCACCAGCGCCTGCGGGCAGCGCCGCTGCAGTTCGACGGCGAGGTCGCCGCTGCCGGTGGCGAGGTCGAGGATGCGCGCGGGTTCGCTCGCCGCGACCCGGCCGGCAGTGCGGCGGCGCCAGAGCACATCAATGCCCAGACTGAGCACGTGATTGGCAAGCACGTAGCGCCGGGCGATACCGGCGAAGGCGTTGCGGACATAACCGGCGTCTTGCATACATGAACCACCCCCTTTGGGATGGTGCGCGCGAGAGGACTCGAACCTCCACGATGTTACTCACTAGAACCTGAATCTAGCGCGTCTACCAATTCCGCCACGCGCGCAATTGCCAATGGTCGGGGCACGGATGATGGACTGTCCTGCGGGAATCTCAACTGAAAAAACAAGATTGTTTTGTCCCCCGCCCCGCCGGGCGTTTCAGGCGCGCGCGGCATGCTCTTCATCGAGGGCCCTGGCCGAGGCCTGGCGCGCCGCCGGCGTGCGGAACAGCACGGCGATGGCGATCGTGACGAAGGTGCCGAGGGTGATGCGCCAGGGGAAGGACAGCACGAAGGGTGTGTCAATGCCGAGGGCGTTCTGCACACCCAGCACGTTGCTGAGGAAGAGCACGGCCGCGATGCCGCCGAGCATGGCGGTGACGTTGCCGGCGTCGCTGCCGCGCGTGCGCGTGAACACCGCCAGCAGGAAGACACCGAGCAGGGAGCCAAAGGTGAAGCCGAGGATGCCGAGCACGAGCGGCAGGATCTCGACCTTGGGGTTGTGCGCCATGAACCAGGCGGTCCAGACCCCGACGATGATAATCAGGAAGGCGAACAGCACCGTGCTGCCGCGCAGCACGGCAACGCGGCGCGAATCCGGCGCATCGGCCGGCAGGCGCGGCAGGATGAAGTCGCGCGACAGGCTGGTGGCGAGGGCGTTGAGGGCGGTGCTCAGCGAGCCCATGGCCGTGGCGAGGATGCCGGCGGTAACCAGGCCGCGCATGCCGGGCGGCATTTCGTTCATGATGAAGAACGGAAAGACCTCGCGACTCTCGATCGGCAGCGCCGGATTGGGATGCGCCTGGTAGTAGGCCTTGAGCAGCACGCCGACGAGGATGAAGGCCGAAACGATGGGCAGGTCGACCAGGCCCGAGAGGATGGTGGCGAAGGCGCTCTGGCGACGGTTCTTCGCCGTCAGCATGCGCTGCACGGTGTCCTGATCAATGCCGTGCGTGCTCATGGTCACGAAGGTGCTGCCGATGATCGCCGCCCAGATCGTGTACTCGCTGGTGAAGACGTTTTTGATCCAGGCCCAGGCACCCGCCTCGGCCGGCTTGGCGAAGTCGAAGAACACCGGCTCGCGGATGACCGCCGTCACCGAATCCCAGCCGCCGGGGATCTTCCACAGCAGGTAGGGGATGGTGAAGCCGAGCGAGGCCACCAGCACGCCGACCTGAATGAAGTCGGTCCAGATCACCGCGCGAATGCCACCCACCGAGGTGTACAGCGCCGTCAGCAGGGTCACCACGACCACCGCGCCGGCGTAGAGCCAGAACTTCGTGTTGGCATCGACCGCCCCGCCCTGCCACATCGCCACCGCCAGCACGAGGATGATGGCGGACACGTACAGGCGCGTGCCCATGGCCAGCACGCGCGTGACCATGAAGGTGATCGAGGCAAACTTGCGCGTCACCGGTCCGAAGCGCGTCTCCAGAAACTCGTAGAGCGAGATGACGCCGTGCCGGTAGAAGACCGGGATGAACAGGAAGCTGACGATGATGCGTGCCAGCACCGTGCCGATGGCGAACTGGGCGTAGCTCCAATTCTGCCGGCTGTACCCGGACTCCGGCGCACCGAGAAAGGTGGCTGCACTGATCTCCGCCGCCAGGATCGAGGCGAGCACCGCCCACCAGGCGATTTGGCGGTCGCCAAGCGTGAAACCCTCGACACTGCCACTCTTGCTGCGCTGCGACAGGCCAATGCCCAGGATCAGCGCGAAGTAACCAAGGATCACCAGGGCATCGAGGAGGTAGTGCATGCGCGGAAAAACCGACTCTCACCCGCAAACGCCCCATGCGTCAAGCGGCAAGAGTCCGGC
>JAEYYS010000304.1 GCA_023428335.1 Verrucomicrobiota bacterium
GGTGTGCACGACCGGCATCGGCATGTGCATCGCCGCCAACCGTCACGCCGGCATCCAGGCCAGCCTGGTCCACGATCCGGAAACTGCCGCGGTCACCCGCGAGCACAACGCCAGCAACGTCCTCTGCCTCGCCGGCAAAACGACCTCCGTCGAACAGGCTGCGGTCATCGTCGATGCCTGGCTGAAAACCCCCTTTGCCGGTGGCCGTCACGGTCGCCGGGTTGATAAAATGAACACCCAAGCCCACCCCCTCAGCCTCCTCGCCCTCTCCGATCCCGCCGTCGCCGACATCATCCGCGACGAGCAGCAGCGCCAGCAGGATCACATCGAGCTCATCGCCAGCGAAAACTTCACCAGCCGCGCCGTCATGGCCGCGCAGGGCAGTTGCCTGACCAACAAGTACGCCGAGGGCTACCCGGGCAAGCGCTGGTACGGCGGCTGCGAGGAGGTCGACCGCGTCGAGCAGCTCGCCATCGACCGCGCCTGCCAGCTTTTCGGTGCCAAGTTCGCCAACGTCCAGCCGCACTCCGGCTCGCAGGCCAATGCCGCCGTTTACTTCAGCGTGCTCCAGCCCGGCGACAAGGTGTTGGGCATGAACCTCGCCCACGGCGGCCACCTCACCCACGGCAACCCGGCCAACTTCTCCGGCCGCTTCTACAACTTCTGCCAGTACGGCGTCAGCCCCGACGACGAGCGCATCAATTACGATGAACTCGCCGAGGTCGCCAAGCGCGAGCAGCCAAAGATGATCACCGCCGGCGCCTCCGCCTACCCGCGCGTCATCGACTTCGCCCGCATGGCCGAAATCGCCAAAAGCGTTGGCGCCTACCTGTTCGTCGACATGGCCCACATCGCCGGTCTCGTCGCCGGTGGCGTCCACCCGAGCCCGATGGAGCACGCCGACTTCGTCACCAGCACCACCCACAAGTCCCTGCGCGGCCCGCGCGGCGGCCTCATCCTCACCAACAGCGAGGAGCTGTTCAAGAAGATCAACAGCCAGGTCTTCCCCGGCGTCCAGGGCGGTCCGCTCATGCACGTCATCGCCGCCAAGGCGGTCTGCTTCGGCGAGTGCCTGCGCCCCGAGTTCAAGGACTACACCCGCCAGGTGGTCGCCAACGCCCAGGCCCTCGCCGCGGCCCTCGCCGCGCGCGGTTACCGCATCGTCAGCGGCGGCACCGACAACCATCTCATGCTCGTCGACCTGCGCCCGAACGGCCTCAATGGCAAGGTCGCCAGCGACACCCTCGATCGCGCCGCGATCACGGTGAACAAGAACGGCATCCCCTTCGACACCGAGAAGATCACCCTCGGCGGCGGCATCCGCATCGGCACGCCGGCGGTCACCACCCGCGGCATGAAGGAAGCGGAAATGGAACTCATCGCCGGCTGGATCGACCGCGCCCTGCGTCACAAGGACGACGAGGCCGTGCTCGCCCAGATCCGCGCCGAGGTCTCGGCCACCAACCAGCGTTTCCCGCTGCCCTGATCGCAGTTCGGCTCCCCGCTCAGGGGAGCCGCACCGCGGTGCTGCGTGGCGACTCGTTGCCGGCGGCATCCAGGAAGCTCAGCTCGTAACTGCCAGCGGCAGGGACTTCGATGGGCCGATCCGCCAGCAACTCCGGCGGTGGTGCGTCACGTGCCGTCGCCAGGTAGGCGTCGGCCTTGACGCCTTGCTCACGCCAGAGTTTGCCGTCGCGGTACACGCGCAGCGCCCGCAGGCCGCCGGCGGCTTCCGGATCAACCTGCCAGTGCAGGCGACCGCCCCCCTGCGGCAGGGCTTCGAGTTGCAGTTGCGGGGCCATCAGCGCCGGCTGGACGGGCCGCAGCGTGCCCCGTTCGGAGAACTCGCGCCAGTGCGCGGCAAAGGTCGCGCCCGGCAGCCAGGTGCATGAGGGATCCCGCGAGGTCGCCGCGTCCGCGGCGCGGCCTTCGAGGCTTTCCAGATCGGCAAACAGGGCCGGGTCGGTGCGACCGCTCAGCACGGTGTCAAAGAAGCTCAGGCTCATCAGTCGGGAGTCATCGCAGCCGTGCTCGGAGCGCGGATCGATGACCCGGGTCACCTTGCCACCGGCGCTGCGCAGGTCGTGAAACATGAGGTTCATCGGCCCCCAGGAGACATGATGCTTGGAAGGTGGTACGGACTCGCGTTTGCCCCAGACAAAGAGCAGGGGCAGGTCGCGGGCGACCCCGAGAAAGCGCTGGCGAAATTCCGGCACGCCGAACTGCTTGTGGCAGCCGCCGCGGAACGACGCGGCCAGCACCCGGCCGGGGTGACGCACGATCATCTGCGCCGACCAGCTTGAGCCGCCGGAATGACCCCAGAACAGCCAGGGCACGCTGGACAGTTCGGGCCGGCCAAGGCGACGTCCGAAGTCCGCAAGGGCGGTGAACAGCGCGCGCTCCGATCCGCTGTCGGGATCGTTCCATTCGTCGCAGTTGCCGGCCACCTGGTACATTGGCACCAGCAGGGCGCAGCCGTGTTTCCGCGCCAGGGCACGCCAGTGGGCGTCGAGCGTCACCGGCGGATGCTTGTCCGGCGAGGCATTCGTGCAGCCGTGCTGGTGGATGATGACCGCGCGCACGGGCGTGGCCCCCTCGGGCAGCCAGCAGGAAAACTCGGCGGAGACAAAACGATCGCCCGGCCCGGGTGGCAGGGCGAGTTCGAGCAGACGGCCGTCGGGCCGGGCAGCGGCGGAACTGGCGGTCGCGGCGATCAGCACGGCGGCCAGCGCGGGGCGCCACAGGGGGAGGACAAGGTGAAGCGGCATGGTTGGGATCGTCATGGATGGACGAGCCGCTGCCAGAGGTCGAGCAGGAAGTCGCCACGCGTGGTGGCGACAGGCGGAGACTTCCGGGCCTCCGACTCCTGAACGGCACGGGTCAGGGCGGCGGTATCGATCTCGCCCGCCTGGATCCGGGCGAACCCCTGGCGCCAGGTTTCCGCCAGGGCCTCGGTCAACGGTTCGGCAAGCCGGGCGTCGTAGTCGGCGAAGAAGCCGCGCGTGGCAAAATACTGGGCCGCGGCGACCCGCGGATCATCGCTGGCGACATCGAGATCATTGAAGAAAGCCAACATGGTTCGGCGCCCGGCCAGATCCCGCGTCAGTCGCTCGCGATCGAGCAGGGCCGGGGCGACCCCGTCCGCCTTGGCCAGCGCCACGGCGACACCCGCCGATTCGCCGATCTGCATCCAGGTGGGTTCCAGCCGGATCGTGCCCCAGGCCACATGGGTGCAGCTCAGGCAGACCGGCACGAGCAGGTTGTCGAGCGCCTCGGGCAGCAGGGTGTCATAGGCGACCTGACCCGGAAAGGTTTCATGATGCAGCATCATCTTGCCCTCATCGAGACTGCCGTCGACCCGGTCGAGGCTGCAGGCGTGCGTGTCCAAATACCACTCGGTGATGGCGATGCTGTCGCGATGGCTGGGCGCGCGCCGGCCGCCTGGGGCGAGACTGGCATCGTGCTGGGTGAAGGTGGCCCGTCCCACCAGCCGGCGCGCTTCGCGGACATAGAATTCGTACGGACGGTGGCCGTGATCCGCATACTCGTCTTTGGCGAGGCCGAGATTGCCGAAGAAGGTGCGCCGCTCCGCCGGCACACTGGGGTCGTTCTGCAAAAACCACAGCAGCCCAAGGGTGGCGTTCCAATGCGCATCCATCACGCGTTGGCGCGTGGTCCAGTCGCCCTCGACATACTCCTGATGCGGTCCGACAAGCTGGGGGCGATTCCAGCCGATCTTTTGGTTGGGCAGGGGTTGGACGAGCGAGCCGAACTCCAGCTTTTTCAGCGCCTCCGGATCGTAGTCGGCAGGTTTCTCGACCGGCAGGCGGTTGGCGGGATCCGAGGTGAGGGTGGTGCGGTAGTTGAAGGCCTGCACCAGGCGGTCGCCCTCGCCGGTCCGCGCGTCCGGTTGGATGGACTGGAAACCGTCGAAACGTCGCAGCTTCAGTGAGTCATGCAGCGCCACGGTGCCGGCATCGACATGTGCCGGGCGCTCCTTGACCGATTTCAGGAAAATCCGGCCGGCATGCGGCTCGTTGAACTCGGCCCGGCTTTCGCGGCCGACCCGGTAGGGCACCCCGGCCAACGGCAGCAGGTCGCCCTCATAACTGCAGTCGGCAAAGGCCGCGGCTTCGATCGTTTCCGCCGGTTCGCCCTGCAGCGTTTGCAGGACCATCGACCGCAGCAGGCGCCCCTCACGTTGCAAAGACTTCGGCAGGCGCTGGCGCAGCACGCGCAGGCGCGGTTCACGGGCGACAAGTTCCGTCAGGATCTGTTCCGCCACCCTCGATTCAAACTTGCCGTTGGTGTGGCCGCTTTTGCCGGGCAGGGCGGCGCGATACTGCAGTGAGTCCCCGCCATAGGTGGTGCGATAG
>JAEYYS010000310.1 GCA_023428335.1 Verrucomicrobiota bacterium
GTCATCGAAGAAGACCTCCCCACCGCAGGTGCGCGACATGACATGGTAGGTGTTGGTCTCCCAGACCTCCCGTCCCAACAACCGCCGCCGCCCACCCGACCACGACCGCGCGGCAGGATACGGCCCCGTCTTCGCCTCAATCCCCACCAGCGGATCCACCTCTCCAGCCGACTCGTCTTCAACGCGTTGCCTCGTTTTCATGGCGCCATTTTCGCTTGCAAATCGACGAGGGTCAAGTACTGAATGCCTGGCATCTTTTTGGCAATTCTGCCGAAAACCGTTCAAATGGCTGTGCTTGCCGGTCTCGATCACCGCCCGCACCGGGCCGCAAATCGAGTTCGTGCAGTAGCTGCGCCGGAACAGCATGCCCTGCGACGCCAGCTTGTCGATGTGGGGCGTCGGGTTGACCGACTTCAGCCAGCGCTCATACGCGCCGATCGCCGTCGGCGAATGGTCATCGCTGAAGATGAAGACAATGTTCGGTCGCGAATCGGCGGCAGTCACCAGCGACGCGGCAGCGAGAAGGGGCAGCAGGCATTTCATCGCCCCCTTTATGAAGGCCGATGCCCTGTCGGGCAAGCCTGTTTGCAGTCGGACGGCCCTCGATAGTTCGCCCAGCGACGCTCGTTCCCAGTGCATGCGCCCGCTGATCCTGTCGCTGTTCGCCACCACGCTCGCCGCAGTCAGCCCGGAAGTCGTTCCCGGCGGGGGAGTCACCTGGAAACGTCACACGATCGATGCCGGCTCGCGCGGGGCCGATGGCGTCAAGCTGGGCGACTTCAATGGCGACGGCCGCCCCGATCTGGTCACCGGTTGGGAGGAAGGCGGAGTGGTGCGCGCCTATGCCCACCCCGGACCCGAGCGGGTGCGCTCGCTGTGGCCGCAGGTCACGATTGGCCTGACCAAGGATGTCGAGGAGGCGATCTTCGCCGACCTCGACGGCGATGGCCGCCTGGATGGGGTCAGCGGCAGCGAAGGCAAAACGCGCCGCCTGTTCTGGCATCGTCGCCAAGGCGACAACCCACTGTCGGCCGAGGCCTGGCAGCCCCTTCCCTTGCCCGCCCCCAGGAAGATGTGGATGCAGGCGGCTGCCCTGCAGGTGGATGGCGAGCACGGCCTGGATCTGGTGCTTGCCGCCAAGGGCGAGGATGCCGCCATCGGCTGGCTGCAGTCGCCAGCACAACCCCTCGATCTCGCCGAGTGGCGCTGGCACTCCTTGCGCGAGGCCGACTGGGTCATGTCGCTGCTGCCCCACGATCTCGATGGCGACGGCGACACCGATTTACTCTTCACGGATCGCAAGGGCCCGCACCGCGGGGTGTTCTGGCTGGAACATCCTGGCGTCGGGCAGATTCGCACACAAACTCCCTGGCGCGAGCACCCGTTGGGGGGCAGCGACCGCGAGGTCATGTTCGCCGACCTCGGCGACCTCGATGGCGACGGTTTGACCGATGTCGCGGTCGCCGCCAAACCGCGCGACGCACTGCTGTTTCTACGCCGTGCTGACGGTGGCTGGCGGAACGTGGTGCTCACCCTGGACGGCAGCCTTTTGGGCGACGCCAAGGCCGTCAAGATCGGTGACCTCAATGGCGATGGCCTGGCCGACCTCGTCTTCACCTGCGAAAACGCCCATGGCGAGCGCGAAGGCGTCGTCTGGCTGGAACAGCACAAGGGCGGCGCGTGGCGGCAGCATTCCCTCGGCGGCCCGGACGGTGTGAAATTCGACCTCGTGCAATTGCTCGACCTCGATGAGGATGGCGACCTCGATGTCATCACCTGCGAGGAGCGCGATCAGCTCGGCGTGATCTGGTACGAAAACCCCGCTCTTCCGCGCTGACCTGCCCGGGCGATTGACCGGCAGACCGCCGAATCCGACACAAGATTTGCGATGGGTCGCCGCGTGCGTCACCGTTTCAGTGGCTGTGAGCCCAACCGTTCGTCTTGCCTGCCTCGCCCTCGCCTGCACGCCCCTGCAGGCGGCCGTGGATTTCAATCACCAGATCGTGCCGCTGCTGCGCAAGCACTGCGCCGAATGCCACAGTGGCGACAAGCTCAAGGGCGGTTTCTCCCTCAATGATCGCGAGGCTCTGCTGCGCGGCGGCGAGAACGGCCCCATCATTGACCTCAAGCAACCGACCCACAGCGAATTGCTGGAGATTGTCCAGACCGAGGACGAGGACCGGCGCATGCCGCCCAAGGGCAAGGGACTCACCAGGGATGAAGTGGCCCTGCTGCAGCAATGGCTCCGCGAAGGCCTGCCCTGGGAGGCCGGCTTCACCTTTCAACCACCCGCCTATGAACCGCCGCTGAAACCGCGCGAGGTCGCCCTGCCGCCCGCCGTGGAGGGCCGCGATCACCCGATCGATCGCCTGATCGCCGCCGACGACGCCACCTTCCTGCGCCGCGCTCATCTCGACCTCCTTGGCCTGCTGCCCACCCCGGAGGAGGTGGCGGCCTTTGCGGAGGACCGCGCGCCCGACAAGCGCGAGCGACTGGTGCGCACGCTGCTGGCGCGCGAGGTCGACTACGCGGAGCACTGGCTGACCTTCTGGAACGACCTGCTGCGCAATGACTACGGCGGCACCGGCTTCATCACCGGCGGCCGCAAGCAGATCAGCAAGTGGCTGTACGAATCGCTGGTCAGCAACAAAGCCTTCGACCAGTTCGCCCGCGAACTCATCGCCCCGCCGAGCGATGAGAGCCGGGGCTTCATCGACGGCATCAAGTGGCGCGGCGAGGTCAGTGCCGGGCAGACCGTCGAGATCCAGTTCGCCCAGAGCGTCGGCCAGTCCTTCCTCGGCATCAATTTGAAGTGCGCTTCCTGCCACGACAGCTTCACCGATCGCTGGAAGCTCGACGAAGCTTACGGCCTGGCCGCCATCTATGCCGAGCAACCCCTGCAGATCCATCGCTGCGACAAGCCGGTCGGCCGCACCGCCACCGCCTCCTGGCTGTTCCCCGAACTCGGCCAGGTCGATCCCGCCGCCCCGCGCGCCGAGCGTTTGAACCAGCTCGCGACCCTGCTGACCCACCCGGAAAACGGTCGCTTCAGCCGCACCCTCGTCAACCGCCTCTGGCACCGCCTGATGGGCCACGGCATCGTGCATCCGCTCGACGCGATGCAGACCGAACCCTGGAACGCCGACCTGCTCGACTGGCTCGCCTGGGATTTTCAGCAAAACGGCTATGACCTGAAGAAGACCCTCGAGCGCATCGCCACCTCACGCATCTACCAGGCCCGCAGCGAAGCCGTCGCCGACCCCCAGGCCCCCTACGTCTTCCGGGGTCCCCGCGCGCGGCGACTGACCGCGGAACAGTTTGTCGACGCCGTCTGGCAGCTCACCGAAACCGCGCCCGCCAAGATGGACGCGCCCGTCTTCCGCGGCCGACTCGATCCCGAGGCGGCGAAAGCCGTGAAGCTGAACGGCCAGTGGATCTGGGGCAGCTCCGCCGCCGAAGGCCAAACGCCCCCCGCCGGCGAAACGATCCTGCTGCGCGCCAACTGGAAACTCGACGCCGCTCCCGCCGGCGGTGCCGCCATCCTCACCTGCGACAATGGCTTCACGCTCTACATCAACGGTCGCAAGGTCAGCGAGGGCGACGCCTGGGATCGCGTCACCGCCGTGCCCCTGCACGACAAGCTGCAGGCGGGCAACAACGCGATCGTGGTCGTCGCCCGCAACGCCGGCAACGGCCCGAACGCTGCCGGCCTGTATTTCCAAGCCCGCGTGAAACTCGCCGACGGCCGCGAATCGACGCTGGCCAGCGGACCCGACTGGCAGTTCAGCCCGTCCGCCCCCGCCGGCAAGGAGGGCCGCCTCGGCGCCCTGCCGAAAAACTTCCAACCCGCCATCGGGGTCAAGGCGCTGCCGGTCTGGACCCGCGCCCTCCAAGAACAAGGCCCGGCCCTGCTCGCCCAGGGCATTGCCAACGCCGGTCGCCGGGTTCGCGCGGCCCTGGTGAAGAGCGATTTCCTCATGCGCTCGCTGGGCCGGCCCAACCGCGATCAGATCGTCTCCATGCGCCCCGAGGACCTGACCACCCTGGAGGCGCTCGACCTGTCCAACGGTGAAGCCCTGACCCGTGCCCTTGAACAGGGCGCCGCCCGCCTGGTCCAAGGTCATGAAGGCTCCAGCGAGGGACTGGTGCGCCGACTCTACGCGCTCACCCTCGCACGCGCCCCCACCTCCTCCGAACTCGCCGCCGCCCTTGAGGTTCTCGGCCCCCAACCGGCCGCAGCACCGGTGGCCGACCTGCTCTGGGCCCTGCTCATGCAGCCCGACTTTCTGTACGTTCGCTGACAGGCCAAAGTAGTCCTCACTCTCCGAGTGAGGCTCCCCGCACCCCACAAGACTCGGAAGCCACCCCTTTCCATGAATTCTCGATCCATTCCAACCCCTCACTCGGAGAGTGAGGACTACCTTAGGCGCGACTTCCTGAAAAAGCTCGCCGCGGCGGGTGCCGCGGCCTGGGCCACGGGCGAACCGCAGGCGCTGTGGGCCGATGGCAGCAAGCTGACCCAGCCGCCCGCCAAGGCCGACGCCTGCATCCTGCTCTGGATGGCCGGCGGCATGGCCGCGCCCGACACCTTTGACCCGAAGCGTTACCACCCGTTTGAGAAGGGTCTCGAAGTGGCGAAGATGCTCAGCACCTTCCCGGCCATCGACACCGCGGTCGACGGCGTCAAGATCTGCCAGGGCTTGGAGAACATCGCTCAGGTGATGGATCGCGCGACCCTCATCCGCAGCGCCGTCCAGCCCGACCTCGGCAGCATCCTGCACTCGCGCCATCAGTACCACTGGCACACCGGCTACGTGCCGCCGCAAACGGTGGCCTGCCCGCACCTCGGCTCGTGGATGGCCAAGGTGCTCGGTCCGCGCAACCCGGTCATGCCCGCCTTCGTCAACATCGGCCAGCGCCTGGAGGGCGTCGGCGAAAGTGAGGAGCTGAAGGCCTTCACCACCGCGGGTTTCTTCGGCAGTGAATTCGGCCCGATGAACCTGCCCTTCCCCGAAGAGGCCGCGCAGTCGGTGCGCCCCCCCAAGGGCATGGACGCGAACCGCTTTGCCAATCGCGACCGACTCTTCCGCAAGCTGGTCGACGCCAATCCCAACCGCGACCGCATGAGCGACCACCAGCAGCAGTCGCTGCTGCGCAGCCTCGACAACGCCCACCGCCTGCTCAGCAGCAGGGAACGCGAGGCCTTCGACATCACCCTCGAACCGAAGGAGGTGCTCGCCAAGTACGACACCGGCCGCTTCGGCCGCGGCTGCCTGCTGGCGCGCCGACTCGTCGAGGCCGGCGTGCGCTTCGTCGAGGTCACCACGGAATACGTGCCCTTCCTGTACTGGGACACCCACAAGGACGGCCATGAAACGGTTGCCGGCCTGCACAAGGAGATCGATCGGCCCATCGCCACCCTGATCCGCGACCTCGAGGAGCGCGGCCTGCTCGACCGCACGCTTGTGGTCATCGCCAGCGAGTTCAGTCGCGACGCCCTCATCGAGGGCAGGCCCGGCTCCACCGCCAGCGACCAGGCCACCTTCAAGGTCGATCGCATCGAGGAGATGAAGCACTACGGCCTGCACCGTCACTTCACTGGCGGCACCAGCGTCGTGATGTTCGGCGGCGGCCTGAAGAAGGGGTTTGTGTACGGCGAGACCGCCGACGAACGCCCGCTGGTGGCGGTGAAGAATCCGGTCACGGTCATGGATCTGCACGCAACGATGCTCACCGCCATGGGCATCAGTCCGAAGACCGAATTCACCGTTGAGGGCCGCCCCTTCTATGTCACCGAGGACGGCAAGGGCCGGGCGGTGACCGAACTTTTTGCCTGAGTCACGCCATGAAAGTCCTGGTCTTTGCCCTAGCCGCCTCCGCGGCCCACGCCGTCGATTTCAACCGCGAGGTGCGTCCCCTGCTCGCCCAGCAGTGCTTCAGCTGCCATGGCATGGACGAGCACAGTCGCAAGGGCGGCCTGCGCCTCGACCTGCCCGAGTCCGCCCACGGCGCCGGCAAGTCCGGCGAGATCGCCATCGTGCCCGGCAAGCCCGAGGCCAGCGAGCTGGTGCGCCGCCTGCTGTCGACCGATGAGGACGAATTGATGCCGCCTCCGCACACGAAGAAGTTCCTGTCGGAGAAGGACAAGAACCTGCTCAAGCAATGGATCGCCGAGGGCGCCAAGTACGAGGCCCACTGGGCCTACACACCGCCCCGGCGCCCCGCCCTGCCGCGCGCTGGCGAACACCCGATCGATGCCTTCATCCGCGACCGGCTCGCCAGGGAGGGCCTGCAGCCGGCGCCGCGCGCCGATGCCTACAGCCTCGTGCGCCGCGTTTACCTGGACCTCATCGGCCTGCCACCGACGCCGGCCGAGGCGGATGCCTTTGTCCAAGACCGTGCGCCCGATGCCTACGAGCGCCTGGTCGACCGCCTGCTGGCCTCGAAGCACTATGGCGAACGCTGGGCACGGCGCTGGCTCGACCTGGCGCGTTACGCCGACACCAACGGCTACGAGAAGGACCGGCCGCGGCCGATCTGGCCCTACCGCGACTGGGTGGTGCGGGCGCTCAACGACGACCTGCCCTTCGACCAGTTCAGCCTCAAGCAACTCGCTGGCGACATGCTACCCGGGGCCACGTCCGACGACCTCATCGCCACCGGTTTTCATCGCAACACGATGCTCAACGAGGAGGGCGGCATCGACCCGAACGAGTACCGCTTCTACGCGATGGTCGATCGGGTCGCCGTCACCGGCACGACCTGGATGGGCCTGACCCTGGGCTGCGCGCAGTGCCACACCCACAAGTACGATCCCATCCTGCACACCGATTTCTACAGCCTGATGGCGCTGCTCAACAACGCCGACGAGCCCACCTATGCCATCCCAACCCCGGAGATCGAGCGCCAGCAGAAGGCGCAGGCCGAACAGATCGCCCGACTGGAGGCGGAACTGCCGGGCAAGTTCCCCGGTGGCGAGACCGCTTTGGAAAAGCGCTTGGCCGAGTGGCTCGACACCGAGGCCAAGACCGCCTCGAACTGGCAGATTCTGCGCCCGAGCGCGATGAAGACGACGATGCCGCATCTGGAAGTGCAGACCGACGGCTTCATCCTGGGCAGCGGCGACATCTCCAAGAGCGATGTCTACGAGCTGCGTTTCCAGGCACCGATCCGCGGGGTCACCGCGCTCAAGCTGGAGGTCGCCAGCCACCCCAGCCTGCCCAACGACGGCCCCGGCCTGACAAATTACGAGGGTCCGCTCGGCGGCTTTTTCCTCAGCGAACTGCAGGCCCGTGAAAACGGCAAGCCGGTGCAATTCGCCCGCGCCGGAGCCACCAATGACAGCGAGGAGGACCGCATCAGCGATGCCGCGCCCGCCCGCAAGAAAAAGGCCGCGCGCAAGACCAACAACGCCTCGGCGGCGCTCGACGGCGAGATGTCGAGCGGCTGGCAGGTGCTCGGCGGTTATGGCCAACACCACACCGCCGTCTTCCATTTCGCTCAACCCGTGGATCTGACCGGTGGCCTGGATCTCAGGCTGCTCTTTGAGAAGCACTTCGCCTGTCCGCTCGGGCACTTCCGCCTCTCCGTCACCACCAGCAACCACGCCAAGGCCACCGGCCATCCCTTCGAGGTCGAGCAGGCGCTGGCCGCGCGCGACCTGTCGCAGCGCGACCTGCTGCGCCGCCGTTTTCTGGAAACCGCACCGGAGATGCGGGCTGCCGTTGCTCCCCTGCTCGCCGCGCGACGCACCCCACCGCGCGGCCAGCCGACCCTGGTGTTCCGCGAACGCCCGGCCACGAACCCACGTCCCACCCACCGCTACCACCGCGGTGAATACCTGCAGCCGAAGGAGGTGGTGCCACCGGCGGTGCCGGCTTTCCTGCCGTCGCTGCCCAAGGACGCGCCGGCAGACCGCCTGCGCTTCGCCCAGTGGCTGTTCCATCCCGACAACCCGCTCACCGCCCGCGTGACGGTGAACCGCCAGTGGCAGGCCTTCTTCGGTCGCGGCCTGGTCGCCAGCCTGGAGGATTTCGGTTATCAGAGCGAGGCACCCAGTCACCCGGAACTGCTCGACTGGCTGGCGGTCGAGTTTCGCGAACTGGGCTGGTCACTGAAAAAACTGCACCGCCTCATCGTCACCAGCGCCACCTACCAGCAGAGCAGCCGGCGCACGGAAACCACCGATCCGCAGAACCTGCTGCTGGCCCGCGGCGCCCGCTTCCGCCTCGATGCCGAGATCATCCGCGATGCCGCCCTCAAGGCCGCCGGCCTGCTGTCGCCCAAGATGGGCGGGCCGGGCGTTTATCCTCCGCAGCCGGCCAGCGTCACCACCGAGGGCACGTACGGCAAGGTCGAGTGGCAGACCAGCGAGGGCGAGGACCGCCATCGCCGCAGCTTGTACACCTTCATGAAGCGCACGGCCCCCTTCGCCATGGCCACCACCTTCGACGCCCCCACCGGCGAAGCCTGCCTCGCCCGGCGCGATGTCTCCAACAGCCCGTTGCAGGCCCTCACCCTGCTCAACGACCAGATGTTCCTCGAAGCCGCCCGAGCCATGGCGAACCAGGTCATGGCCGAGTCGGACAGCGACGAGGCCCGTCTGACGAATCTGTTCCGCCGCTGCGTCACACGCCCGCCGGCCGCGGAGGAATTGGAACTGCTCAAGAGTTTCCTGGCGAAACAACGCGCCCATCAAGTCGAGGGCGAGGCGCTGTGGACCGCCGTGTGCCGGGCGGCACTGAATTTGGACGAAGCGATCACGCATCCATGAAAACGCATCCCTCATCCCCAATCACCCGCCGTCATTTCTTCCACGACTGCGCGGTCGGCACGGGCAAGATCGCCCTGGCCTCGCTGCTGGCGGAATCGGCCCGGGGCGCCGCCAGCGGACCGAACGTGGCGACGGCTCCGCATGCCCGCCCGAAGGCGAAGGCGGTCATCCACCTGTTCATGGCGGGCGCGCCCTCGCAGTTGGAGATGTTCGATGCCAAGCCGATGCTGACCCAGTATGAGGGCAAGCCGCTACCGCCCTCGGTGATCGGCGGTCAGCGCTACGCCTTCATCCGTCCCGATGCGGCGGTGCTCGGCCCACGCTTCAAGTTCGCCAAGCACGGCCAGTGCGGCGCGGAACTCTCCGAGGTGCTGCCCCATCTGGCCACGGTGGTCGATGAACTCGCCATCGTGAAGTCCTGTCGCACCACCCAGTTCAACCA
>JAEYYS010000374.1 GCA_023428335.1 Verrucomicrobiota bacterium
GCGCCATCCCACTGGTAGGTCCTGCCACCCGGCGCCGCCGTCAGCCGCCCCAGGGTGTCGTAGGCATACCCCGGACTGACAATCTCGCCCGCCTTGCCAAATTTCAGCGCCTGCACCGCCGCCGCCACCTCCGGCACCGCCGGCGCCGTGTAGTCCACCGCCGCCACCTCGCCCGCCGCATTCAGGTCGTATTGCAGATCGATGAAACCGCCCTCCTGGATGCGGGTCAACCGGCCCGCATCATCGTAGCTGTAGGTCGAGGCAACGCCCCCCGAGGCGCGCGTGATGCCCGTGAGCCGCCCCGCGTCATCATAGGCGAAGTCCAGGTCCGTGCCGGCACTGTCCGTCACCCCGGCCAACCGGTTGCGACTGTCGTAGGCATAGGTCACCACCAGGGCTCCATCGTGGTAGCTGACCGTCTGCAGCCGACCGCCGTTGTCATAGGTCGCCCCAAAGGCCTTGCCGTTTTGCGCGCAGCTCGTCAACCGCCCCTCGGCATCGTGATCGAAACCCACGCCCTCGGCCGCCGTCAACCGGTTGAGGTCGTCGTAGCCGAAGACCAGGTCCGGCCCGGCACTGAATTGCGCCCGGGTCAGGTTGCCGGCGTCATCCAAAGTGAGCGTACAGGTCGTCGCATCCGGATAGGTCAGACTGGCCAGTCGGCCACGGTTGTCATAGCCGAGGCTCGTGCTGCGCCCGTGCGGGTCGGTGTGTTTCGCCAGCCGGCCCGATTTCAGGTAGGTGCCGCTCCACGAGCCGCCGTTGGGCGCGGTGATCTTGCTGACATTGCCCAGCGCATCGCGTGCCACCTTCGCCACACCGCCGGCCTGCTCCGCCACGCCGATCAACCGGCCGAGCTTGTCATAGGTGTAGACCGTCTGCCGACCCAACGGATCGAAGCTCTGCCGCACCCGCTGCAGCGGATCGCGCACCACACGCGCCGTGTGCCCCAGCGGATCGCTGCTTTCCATCACAAACCCCAGGGCGTTGCGCCGCAGGCTCGATGGCGGATCGATCGGGGTCGCCACTCCGCTCAACCTCCCCTCGGCGTCATAGCTGAACTGCCAGACCTGGCCGCCCGCGTCCTCAAACTCCGTCAAGCGCTGTCGCTCGTCGTAATCAAAATTCATCGCATGGCCGTTGCGATCCGTGAAACTCTCCAGCAGCCGCCGCGAGTTGAAGCTCAGCGAACTCGTCTGGTTGAGACGGTCGATCACCGTCGCCACACGGTCCAGTTCATCGTGGGTGAATTCCGTCTCCTGCAGGTCGGGATCGCGAATCTCCGTGAGCCGGTTGTTGTCGTCGTAGCTCATCTCATAGACCTTGCCGCGCTCGTCCGTCACCTGCTCCAGCCGGTCCTTGTCGTCATACTCGCAGATCACGGTCGCTCCCCCCGGGTGCGTCACCTGCTCGAGCCGGAACCGCTCGTCATAGCCGAACTCCGTCACCCCCTCATCCGGCGGCTGCGAGCTCGCCAGGTTGCCGTTGGCGTCGTAAGTGCGGGTGCTGACGCCGCCCAGCGGATTGGTCGCCGTCAGCACCTGCCCGCGCGCGTTGTGCGTGTACTTCCAGGTCTTGCCCGTCTCGTCCTTGATCAGCGTCAGGTTGCCACGTGCGTCGTAGCTAAAAGCGCGCGACGTGCCGTCCGGCCAGGTGATCTTCACCAAGTCATGAAACACCAGCCCGCGCACCGCGCGCGCCTTGTAGCTGAACAGCGTCTTTTTGCCCTCGGCATTGGTGATCACGGCCGGCAGTCCGCTCGCGGCATGATAGGTGGTGCTCACCGTCCGCCCCAGCCGGTCGGTCACCGTCGAGCGCCGCCCCGCCGCGTCGTAGCTCATTACAATCGCGTTGCCCGCCTCATCGACGTGCCGGACCAGCCGCCCGAAGGCGTCGTATTCATCCACCAGCGTTTCCCCGGTCGGATCCGTGAAGGTCGTTTCATCCTCGTCATAGACCAGCGTGCCGGTGTCCGTGCCGCGCTCGGTCTGACTGGTCACCTTGCCGTCGGTGTACACCTGCGTGAAGAGCGTGTTGCCCTCCGGTCGCATCACCGAGGTCGGCAAGCCGGCGTCGTTGCCGTAGGTCGTCACGTGCCCGCCGATGTCCTCCACCGAGGTCAACACACCGCCCGTGTAAGTGTAGTTCACCGTGCGTTCGCCGGTGTGATCGGTGACACTGCTGATGCGACCGCTGCTGTAGCTGAAATTCAGCTCGCGCCCGAGACCATCGCTGACCTGGGTGAGGTCGCCACCCGTGTAGGTGAGCGTCAGCGCGTTGCCGCGACCGTCCTCGATCTTCGTCAGCCGGCCGTTGCCGTCGTAGCTCCAGATCTGCTGCGTCTGCGGGTGACCCAGCAAAAATCCGTCCTCGGTCTCCACCAGTTGATGGGGCACGTCGAGTGGCAGTTTCAGCACCCAGTTTTTGCCAACTTTATCAAATCGCAACATCCGCCCCTCGGGCAGCACCACGCGCCGGGTGCTGTCACCCTCGGCGATCATCCGGGAGGCGAAGTTGTGCGAGCGGTTCGCCCCGAGGTCCGCCTCCACCAAGTCGTCCTCATCCAGGTTCGATGCCACGTAACGGACCAAGCCCAGCGGCAGTGGCCCGCCCAGCGCGAGGTCCGTTGCCTCCAGTCCAAAATACTCCCCGGAACGCGTGTTGATCGGATCGCCGGCGACGCCAAAAAACGGATTCTGCGCCGAGGTGCCCGGCGGGCTGCTGACGTTCACGTTGGTGCTGCCCAAGACAAACTGGCCATTGTTGGTGCCACTGAAGGTCACCGTATAACTGCCGGGCATCACCGCCGTCAGGTTCACATTGACGGAGCCCGTGCCCTTCAACATGCCGGAGAAATCATGCGCAAGCCCGCCATTGTCCGGATTGATGGAGACATCCTCCAGAACGACCTTGGCTCCGCCGCTGTCGCCCTTGACCCTGACATCAGCACTGGTTCCCACATCGAGGAACAAGGAAAAGGGCTCCGGAAAAAAGGCCTGCGCGGCGGCAGCGGCCAAGCACAGCGCCACCAGCAGCACTCGGAACAAACAGGGGCGGTGAGGCAGATTCATGACAGCTCAAAGTTCGGGGTTGGACAATAACCGGCCGCCACGGGCGACCCCTCCAAAACACCGGACACGGCCAAAGGCTCCCCCGGGGAAGTCGGCGCGACGCTTCCTGAAGGGGGGATCCCGGCTCCGGTCTCCATGCCATCAGCCTAACCAATCTTGAGCGGAGAACCGAGCTTTTTCTGCCGACAGGCAAAAAAAACGCCCCGCAGCCGGGCTGCGGGGCGTTCAAAACGGCACTGAATCCGCTCAAACCTTGCCAAACAAGGTTTGACCCGTGCTGAGCAAATCGTCGCAGGCCTCCTTCATGCGTTCGCACAGGCCCTGCTCGCCCTTCTTCAGGTAGCTGCGCGGGTCGTAGGCCTTCTTGTCGCCGACCTCGCCGTCGATCTTGAGCACGCCGGCGTAGTTCTTCATCAGGTGATCGACGATCGGCCGGGTGAAGGCGTATTGGGTGTCGGTGTCGATGTTCATCTTGATGACACCGTAGCCGAGCGTCTCGCGGATCTCCTCCAGAGGGGTGCCGCTGCCACCGTGGAAGACGAGGTCCATCTCGGCGGACGCGCCATGTTTGTCCGTGACCGCCTTCTGACCGTCGCGCAGGATGGTCGGCTTGAGTTTGACCGCGCCCGGCTTGTAGCTGCCGTGGACGTTGCCGAAAGTGGCGGCGAACATGAAGCGACCGATGCCATTGAGGGTCTCATAGACCGTCAGCATGTCCTCGGGCGTGGTGTACAGCTTGTCGTTGGAGACGCCGGAGGTGTCGTGACCGTCCTCCTCGCCACCGACAACGCCGGCCTCGATTTCGAGAATGATGTCGAGTTCCACGCATTCCTGCAGCAGTGCCTTGGACAGGCGCAGGTTTTCCTCCAGCGGCAGTTCCGAACCATCGAACATGTGGCTGTTGAACAGGTTGCCGCGACCGGCCTCACGGCGGGCGCGGGTGGCGGCCAGCAGCGGCTTGAGGAACTTCTCGACGTTCTTCGGGTGGCAGTGGTCGGTGTGCAGGGCGACCAAAATGTTGTACTTCTCGGCCAGCACGTGCACCGCCTCGGCCAGCACGATGGCGCCCAGCGCCATGTCCTTGACCGCGGTGCCGGAGGCGAACTCGCCGCCGCCGGTGGAGACCTGGATGATGCCGTCCGACTTCGCTTCGGCGAAGGCCTTCAGGGCGCCGTTGATCGTCGGCAGGGAGGTGACATTGATGGCCGGATAAGCGTAGCCGCCTTTCTGGGCGGCGTCGAGCATGGCGCGGTACTGGGCGGGGGTGGCGACGGGCATGGTGCGGTGGGAATCGGGGGAGGTTGAGACGCACAGGGAGCAAGAATGGGGCCGGGTGCAAGCCCCGCCTTCCGCCCCGCCGGGATTGCCACTTGCCAGAGCCCCCGGCCACCGCTTCTATCCCCACCGGAGCGCACGGATAGCTCAGCGGTAGAGCGTCTGTCTTACACACAGATGGTCGGGGGTTCGAATCCCTCTCCGTGCACCCGCTGGCAAACCGGCGGAGCGGCAAAGCTGTTGCGAAAAGCGCGGCGGACGCGCTGTACTTCTTTCCTGATGAAGAAGTCCTTCCTGACCTGCCTGCTGCTGCCGCTGGCCCTTGCCGCCGCGCCCTACCCGGAAGCCACACCCGATTCACCCGGCAAGCGCATGCTCGACGGCTACTTCGAGCAGCAGGTGCGTGAAATCGAGGAAACCGGTGGCCTGAAACACATCACCACGGCGGAGCAATGGCGCGCCGAGGCGCCCGAGTACCGCCGTCAGTTGGCCGCCATGCTCGGCCTCGACCCCATGCCGGAGCGCACAGACCTGAAGCCGGTCATCACCGGTCAACTCAAGGTGGACGGCTGCCGGATCGAGAAACTGCACTTCCAGGCCCTGCCCGGCTACTACGTCACCGCCAATCTGTACCTGCCGGAAAAGGTCGATGCCCCCTGCCCGGCCATCCTCTATGTCTGCGGCCACGCCAATGTCATGAAGGACGGGGTCAGCTTCGGCAACAAGACCGGCTACCACCATCACGGTCTCTGGTTCGCCCGCCACGGTTATGCCTGCCTGATCATCGACACCGTCCAGCTCGGCGAGATCCGCGGCGAGCACCATGGCACCTACAGCAAGGGGCGCTGGTGGTGGATGGCGCGCGGTTACACCCCCGCCGGCCTCGAGGCCTGGGCCGGCATCCGCGCGCTCGACTACCTGGAGACGCGGCCGGAGGTCGACAAATCCCGCTTCGGCGTCACCGGCCGCAGCGGCGGCGGCGCCTACTCCTGGTGGGTGGCGGCCCTGGATGAGCGCATCAAGGCCGCCGCGCCGACCGCTGGCGTCACGACGATGCGCAACCATCTCGTCGACGGCTGCATCGAGGGTCACTGCGACTGCATGTTCTTCGTCAACACCCGCCGCTGGGATTTCGACCGCTTGGTGGCACTGGTGGCGCCGCGGCCTTTGCTCATCGTCAACACCGACAAGGACAGCATCTTCCCGATCGACGGTGTCTTCCGGATCTACCAGAACGTGCGCCGGTTGTACGGCCTGCTCGGCGTCGAAAAAAACATCGGCCTGCAGGTGGCCGAGGGCCCGCATGCCGATCTGCAGCCGCTCAACACCGGCGCCTTCCACTGGTTCGAACGCCACCTCAAGGGAGCCAGCCCAATGCAGGTTCTGCATGACGGCGCTGCCAAGTCACTCGAACCCGCCGCCCTGCGCGTGCTGACGGAGACGCCGGCCGACGAACGCAACACCACCATCGATCAGACCTTTGTGCCCGCCGCTGCGGCGCCGCCGGTGCCGACCAACCGCACCGACTGGGAGCAGTTGCGTGACGGCTGGATGAGCGCGCTCAAGCACGAAGTCTTTGCCGGCTGGCCACAGGA
>JAEYYS010000428.1 GCA_023428335.1 Verrucomicrobiota bacterium
GGCTCACGCCCCGCACGGAGCCGACCCCGGCGCCGGATCTGCCGTCGCCACCGCAGGCGCCGCGCGGGCGCGACGGACCGCCCTCGCACCGCGACGACATTCTCATCCCCGATTACACCCTGCTCAAGCGCATCGGCTCGGGGGCCTACGGCGAGGTCTGGCTGGCGCAGAGCGTCACCGGTGCCTATCGCGCGGTGAAGATCGTCTGGCGCGAGGACTTTGAGCTGACCCGCACCTTCCACCGCGAGTTCCTCGGCATCCAGCAGTTCGAGCCGATCTCTCGCGGCCATCCCTGCCTCGTGCACATCCTGCACGTCGGCTGGAACGAAAATCGCGGCTTCTATTACTGCGTCATGGAACTGGCCGATGACGCCGAAAACGGCGCCAGCATCGAGGACGTCGCCTCCTACGTGCCGCGCACGCTCGGCACCGACATGCGCCGCCATGGCCGGCTCGACCTGGTGTTCTGCCGCGATGCCGGCGTGTACCTGGCCGACGCACTCTATTACATGCACAACCGCGGCCTCACCCACCGCGACATCAAACCCTCGAACATCATCTTCGTCGGCGGCGTCTGCAAACTGGCCGACATCGGCCTGGTCGCCGCCTTTGGCGAACGCACCTTTGTCGGCACCGAGGGTTTCGTGCCGCCCGAGGGCCCCGGCACGCCGCAGGCCGACATCTACAGCCTTGGCAAGGTGCTCTATGAGATGAGCAGCGGCAAGGACCGCATGGAGTTCCCCGAGATCCCCGCCAATCTCGGCGACGATGAATGGCCGTTCTGGGTCGACCTCAACCGCGTCATCTGCAGGGCCTGCGCGCCCGACCTCAACGAGCGCTTCCAGACCGCCTCGGAATTCGCCGAGGCCCTGCAGCAGGTCGGCCTGCGTCAGCCCGAGAGTTTCCCGCGCCGCTTTGCCCGCGCCGCCGTGTTCACCCTGATCGGCTCCTTCCTCACCGGCGCCGGCCTGACCGCAGCGAAATACCAGCGCGAGTGGGCCTGGCAACTGCCGCTGCCGGAGAAACCCGAGCCGCCGCGCCCTGAACCGCCGCAACAGGGCAAACCCTGGCAGAACGTCCGCGGCCAGTGGTTCAGCTTCGCCAAGGATCATCACCTGGCCGATCAGGCGGTCGAGGTCACCACCTACCGTGCCTTCCTCGAATCCAGCCTGCGCGCCGCCGAATTCAGCGTCGTGCCCTTCCAGACGCCGGACAAAAAGATCCTCAACCTGGTGATGATCCCGGCCGCCGATGCCGATGCCTTCTGCGCCTGGATGACCAGTCGCGACCGCCAGGCCGGCCGACTCGACATGGACCACGAGTACGCCTGGCGACCCGCCACCAGCGTGCCCATGCCCGAGGGCGCCGCACCACGGCCGGACTGGAAGGTCATCCGCACCCAGATCGTCCGCGTCGCCTACGGTCGCCTCAGCCTCGCCAGCACGCCCTCCGGTGCCGATGTCTTCAACGGCCAGTTGCGCGTCGGTCGCACACCGCTCGATCTGCCCAAGGTCCAGGCCGGCACCTTCGATTACGAGATCCGCCTGCCCGGTTACAAGAGCGAGTACGCGCGCGGCACCCTCAAGGAGGGCCAGGCCATGAGCTTCAACCTGCGCCTGCGCGCCACCGGCTCGGTCGTCTTCGGCAAACCCTGGGAAAACAGCCTCGGCATGAAGATGATGCCGCTCGGTCGCACCCTGCTCGCCGCCACCGAAACACGCCGGCGCGACTTCGCCGAGTTCGCCCGCAGCGCCAATCTTCCTGCGGTCGAAGGCCGTGTGCTCGACGCCGACCCCGACCTGCCGATCACCCATGTCAGCCGCGAGGAAGCCATGCAGTTCTGCCGCTGGCTGACCGACCGCGAGCGCGCCAAGGGCCTGCTCGAACCCGACCAGGAATACCGCCTGCCGCGCGACGACGAATGGAGCATGGCCGCCTACCTGCCGCGCGAAAAGGGCTCGTCCCCCGCCGAGCGCAGCCAGGGCATCGAAGGCATCTACCCCTGGGGCTTCACCCCCGTGCCACCGGCGAAGTCCGTGAACCTGCTCGACAAGGCCGCCGATCCCTCCGGCAAAACCTCCATCAACGGCTACGACGACGGCCAGGCCGCGCTCGCTCCCGTCGGCACCTACCGCGCCGACACCCGCGGCCTCTTCGACCTCGCCGGCAACGTCTGGGAATGGGTCGCCGACACCTGGGAAGACGATCCCGCCATCGGTGCCGTGCGCGGCGCCGCCTACAGCACCCGCGACCGCATCGAACTGCTCGCCTCCTACCGTCGCCAGGTCGGCACCGCCGAACGCCTGCCCGATGTCGGTTTCCGCCTGCTGCTCGGCATCACCGGCCAGCAGGCGCGCGACGAGGAATAGCCGGCCCCGGGCAAGCGCGGCGGGTTGCACCACCGGCCAAACCCGGCTATCGCCCGTATGCTACTGCCTTGAAAACGATCCTCCGCGTCTTTGCCTACCTCCGCCGCTACCCGCTGCTCGCCGCCGCCCAGCTCTTCTGCGCCATCGTCGGCACGCTCATGGTGGTGGTCTTCCCGGCGGTGACCCGCGAGGTGCTCGACGTCATCGTGCCGCAGGAACAGTGGCAGCGCCTGCCACAGGTGATCCTCATCGCCCTCGGCGCCTACTTCGCCCAGCACTTCTTCAATGGCCTGCGCATCCTGCTCAACAACACCTTCGAGCAAAAGGTCATCTACGACCTGCGCAGCGACCTCTACGAGCGCCTGCAAACCCTGCCCCTGCGCTGGTTCGACAACCGTCCCACCGGCGACATCATGACCACCGTCGGCGAGGACATCCCGTCGGTCGAACGCGTGCTCATCGACGGCATTGAGCAGGGTCTCATGGCCGTGCTGCAGATCGCCGTCGTCGGCGTCTTCATGTTCCGGGCCGACACCGAGCTGGCCCTGTGGGCGCTCGCCCCCCTGCCCCTGCTCGCCGCCGGCGCGCTCGCCTACACCCGCACCTCGCGCGACCGCCACCGCGCGGTGCGTCGCGCCAGCAGCGCCATGAATTCCCTCCTGCACGACAACGTCGCCGGCATGCGCCAGATCAAGGCCTACGCCATGGAGGCCGAGGAAAAGGCCCGCTTCAACGAAGCCAGCGGCGCCCTGCGCCGGGCCGCCCTGCACGTCATGCGCATCTGGGCCATCTACCGCCCCGGCATGCACTTCCTCACCAGCGTCGGCATGGTCATCGTGCTCTGGCAGGGCGCCCAGGGCCTCATGGAGGGCCGCATCGAAAAGGGCGATCTCGCCGCCTTCCTGCTCCTGCTGAAATTCTTCTACGACCCGGTCGAACAGCTCCACCAGCTCAACCAGATCCTCCAGGGCGGTCGCGCCGCCGGCGAACGCGTCTTCGCCGTGCTCGACGCCGAACCCGAGTCCGACACCACCGGCGGCCGCGATCCCGGCCCGGTTAGCGGCCATGTCCGTTACGACAACGTCGGCTTCAGCTACGGCGGCACCATCCCCACCGTGCACGGCATCAGCCTCGAGGCCAAACCCGGCGAGACCATCGCCCTGGTCGGTCCCACCGGCGCCGGCAAATCCACCCTCATCAACCTGCTCACCCGCTTCTACGAGTACGACGAAGGCGTCATCACCCTCGACGGCCAGCCCGTGCACGAACTCCACAAGGCCAGCCTGCGCCGCCAGATCGGCTACGTCACCCAGGAGAGTTTCCTCTTCAACGGCACCCTCCGGGAAAACCTGCTCATCGGCAAACGCGACGCCACCGAGGAAGAACTCTGGCAGGCCCTGCAAAGCGCCAATGCCGACGCCTTTGTCCGCCGCCTCGAACACGGCCTCGACAGCCGCGTCGGCGAACGCGGCATCAAACTCAGCGTCGGCGAAAAACAGCGCGTCTCCATCGCCCGCGCCCTGCTGCGTAACCCGCCCATCCTCCTGCTCGACGAAGCCACCGCCAGTGTCGACACCGAGACCGAGCGCCAGATCCAGGCCGCGCTCGATCGCCTCATGGAGAACCGCACCAGCTTCGTCATCGCCCACCGCCTCAGCACCGTCCGCCACGCCGACCGCATCTACGTGCTCGATCAGGGCCGCCTCATCGAACAGGGCACGCACGAGCAACTCATCGCCAACGACGGCCTCTACGCCAACCTCTGCCGCACCTCGCTCATGGAAGCGAAGCTGCCCTGAGTCAGTTTCAGTTCCAGGTTGAAAGTTGAAGGTTTAGAGTTCGGGAGCTCTGAAATCTGAGATCTGCGATACCTCAACGAGCACGCAGCGGAAGCCGACACTGTCGCTGCGGTAGCATTCAGGATCATGGGTGCGATGGGAACTGAGCAGGGTCTGCGGGCGACTGCTCTTCCACGAGCCGCCGCGCAGGACCCGCCAGTCGGTGCCCTCGCGATAACGATCCTCGCACCACTCCCAGAGACTGCCGCTCAGGTCGTGCAGGCCCAGGGCGTTCGACGCTGAAGCACGCGCCGCCAGTCGGCCATCGGCCCAGCCATCCCGGTAGTCTGCGAGGCAGATGTCGGGGAAAGCGCGGCGTGATTCACGGCCGCACAGGTTGCCTGCCCCCGGGGGTGGTGGCCAGGCGCCTCCCCACGGATAATGATCAGGAATGCGACCCGATTTCGCCTCGACAGGGTCAGTCGCCTTTTCCAGATCCCCCAAGCCCACCGCACAGCTCCATTCGTGATCGGTCGGCAAACGATAGCGCTGCCCGGGACCGATCACCCCCGCCTGTCGCTCCCGCTGCGTCAGCCAGTTGCAAAAAGCCTGCGCCTCCGTCCAACTCACCTGCGCGGCGGGTCGCGCTGCGGTCGGTGCCGACTGCCCGAGCGACCGCCGGAACGGCGCCAGATCCCGCTCCTGTGTCTCCACACAGGCCATGCGCACCGGCCTGCCACCTGTCACCGGCAACACCACCAGCTCCATGCCCAGGCTGTTCGTCCACACCCCCGCCCACGGCGCCGGCGACTGGGTACAGGATGCCAGCCCCGCCAGCGCGACAGCGGCCCACCGCACAGAAGAGCAGAGCGGAAACATCCTCCGATTCAAACCCGCCGGCCAGGCCCGGTCAATCCAGGAAGACAGAACCCCGTCCGGGCCTGCCGCACCCTGCCGCCTCAGCCTCAGGGCGACCTTTCACCACCACAGGCCTGACGCACCAGGCGGCAGCACCGAGGGCTCGCTCAGAGTCCAGCGCGCGCTCCACCGGAG
>JAEYYS010000026.1 GCA_023428335.1 Verrucomicrobiota bacterium
AACCAGCGCAGCGTCCCGCCCGCCAGCCCGGCGAACTGCCAGGCGAGCAGGCCACCGACCGCCAGAACGGCGGCAGCCGTCCAGAGCAGCCATCGCCCGCAGCCGTTTCGGCGCGGTGGCGTGGCAGGCGCAGCCTCGTCCATGCCGACAAACTGAACCCGACCCCGAGCCTTGGCCAGAGGGTTTTCAGGGCGACGGGTCCGTCACTGGGGGCGCTGCCAAGATCGAGATTTTCAACAGGCACCGGCCCCAGCCTTCATGGCTGCACTTCCAAGGTTTCGATCGGGGTGAGCAGGGTCCGCGTCCGCCCATCCTCAAACCGCACGCGGACTCGCTGGCCGGTGCTTTTGCTGTGGTACCGGATGTTCACCGCCTCCGGGCCGCTGCCGATGTCAAAGGTGCCCAGGTCCAGCACATCCAGAACCTCGCCGATCCCCCAGGCAGGCTTGAATTTCGCCCTCACGCGATCGCCGCGCGCCAGGCGTACCGGTTGCCAGGGTGGGGTCACGGGCTTTGGATGGAAGATTCAACCCAGACTCGCGAGCGTCAAAACCCCCCACTGACAGCGGGTGGTCGAGCGTTTTCCGTGGGGTATCGCCAGTCTTGGTGGAGGTGGTCTATTTCAGCGACGAAACGATTCTGCCCCAGGACGCTTGCCCAAGCTTCAAATCATTCCCTGGCGGGACCTGCACCACAAGAACGGTGTTGGTTTCAATGAGCATGCCTACATACATGCCGCACATCACATGGCCATTCTTGGCTTCGCCAATAAAGCTTAAAATGGGATACCCATTCACCCTCATTTTTTTCTTTTCGATGAGTTTCATTCCGATCTCCTTCATTTGCATCTCGAGATCGTCTTCGTTTGTAAACTGGTTCGTCTTTTGATCGAACCCCACGTCCATGGAGACTTTTCCGTAAATGTATCCTGTCTTTGACGGCAGGTTCATCGTCTCCTTTACTCCGGCAATTTCGTGGTCCTCCATCCAGTACGAGTATGAATCGTCGGGAGCTTCCAGTCCCTCCGCGTGAACATACCTCGCGGGAATCTCCATGGACAACTTGATGGGTTCAATCTGGCCGTCGAAAAACTGATCGAACGTCAGTCTTTTGTAAACCTCCGGCGCCGCAGGAGTTTGGGCCATCAGTCCGGTATGAGGTCCGAGGAGAAATCCGATAATGAGCGCAATCTGTTTCATGTGGTTTCATTGCCTAACAGTACAATTAAGCCACGCCTTGCCTTAACTTGTTATGGCAGCGCGCAGCTTGTACAGGTCAAAGGCAGCCCGGAGGGGCAGACTTCGTCCCGAAAATGCTTGCATAAAATGAGCGTCTTCCATGCGGGAATTTCCGTCAAGAAAAACCGGAGGCAGGTGCGGGCTGTGACTTCCAATCGCTGAGCCTGAGCTGCCCCGGCTGGCGCCCTTCGTGATCTTCGTGCCATTCGTGGTCGGCCTTTCTGGATCCGCGGCACCCACGATCCCCGCACTCGATCCCTGACAGGTTTCGCACGGAGGGCACGGAGCTCACGGAGGCGCTGAACCGGATGCTGAACCTCCGTGCGAGCCATGGATCGCTGGGTGGTTCCGCGCTGGCCAAGCCGGCAAGCCCGCGGCAGGCCGTGCGGTTCGACCTAAAGAAAGACCGCTTTCGGTCTTGACCCTTTTCCGGTCAGCCGTCAGCCTCGGAGAGATTCCATTCCCGAAAATCATGAATCCGCGCACCCTCCTTCTGGCCGGCCTTCTGGGCAGCCTGTCCCAGCTGTCCGTGTCAGCCCAGGAAGCGGCGCCCGCCGCGCCTGCGCAGAATGAGGCGGCCCAGGAAAAGGCCCTGATCGACAAGATCGAATCCTTTGGCTGGCGCCGCGAGGGCCTCGGCCAGCTGCAGGACATGGCGCAGGTGGGCATCCCGGCGGGCTGGCGGTTCACCGACGGCAATGGCACGCGCTCCCTGCTGGAACTCTATGAGAACCTGACCAGCGGTTCCGAACTCGGCATGCTCACGACCGAGGGTTTGGGCCCCTGGGTGATTTTTGAGTTCGATGACTCCGGCTACGTCAAGGACGACGAGAAGGACCAGCTCGATGCCGACGCCATGATGGCGTCGCTGCAGGAGGGCCAGAAGCACGGCAACGAACGCCGGCGCGAGCTGGGCATGCCGGAGCTGCAGCTGCTCGGCTGGGCCGTGCCGCCGCGTTTCAACGACCAGACCAAGAACCTCGAGTGGGCGCTGCGCATCGGCTCCAACGGTGGGGAATCGATCAACTACAGCACCCGCCTTCTCGGCCGAAACGGTGTCATGAAGGTGGATCTGGTCTGCTCGCCTGAGGAGATGCAGGCCCTGCTGCCGCAGTATCAGCAGATCATAGCCGGCCATCAGTACCTCGCCGGCCATACCTACGCGGAGTTTCGCGCGGGCGACAAGATGGCCAAGTACGGCCTCACGGCCCTGGTCGCCGGCGGCGCCGCGGTGGCGGCGGGCAAGGCCGGCCTCTTCGCCAAGCTGGCGGGCCTGTTCGGCAAGCTCGGCAAGGGCATCATCGTCGTCATCGCCGGCATCGGCCTGGCCCTGAAGGGACTGTTCAGCAAGCTCTTCGGCGGTCGCACCCAGGCTTGAAGCGCGCATGAGCGAAGGCCAGGGACTGTGGCTGCTGTTTGCCGCGCTCTACCTGCTGGAGTGCTGCCTCTGGCTGCCGGAAGGGCGCATGCTGCTCGTCGGACCGACCGGCGGCTGGCGACTCCGGCGCGTGCCGCGGCTGCTGGAACTGCGCGCCCGCCGGCTGGCCTTTCTCTCGCTGCTGCCGCAGGCGCATCTGCGACTGGCGCGCTGGTCGCTGGTGCCGGATGCGGTGGGCCTGGTGGTGCAACCGGAGGACAGCGCGCCATTGCTGCTGCCGTGGCCGGACCTGCAGCCGCGCGCGGAGGGCGCGGTGCTGCATCTCGACGCCCGCCAGCGTTGGCTTTGCGAGGATGCCGCCAGCGCCGGCGCGTGGGCCGCGCGCCTGCAGCGCTGGCGCGATCTCGGGCAGGCCGATCGCGAGGTGGAGTTTCTCGCCCTTGCCGAGCGCAGCCTGGAGGCCGCGGCCCTGCGCGAGCAGGCCGCTCAACTGGCGGCCGTGACGCAGCCGCTGCGCCGGCTGGCGCTGCTGATCGGCGGGCTCTGTTTTGGCGTGCTGGCGGCAGTCTATCGCTGGTTGGGCGACGGCCCCGAGGTGCTCGTGGTGGGTGCGGTCCTGCTGCTGCTGCTGTGGGTCCAGGCC
>JAEYYS010000086.1 GCA_023428335.1 Verrucomicrobiota bacterium
GGCCCAGCTTGCCGCCGAAGGCCGCATCCAGGGTGTCATCTCCCTCGGTGGTGGCGGCGGCACCGCCATCAGCACTGCCTCCATGCGCGCCCTGCCGGTCGGTTTCCCCAAGCTGATGGTGTCCACCCTCGCCGCCGGCAACACCGCCCCCTACGTCGGCACCAAGGACATCGTCATGATGCCCAGCATCGTCGACGTCAACGGCCTCAACCGCCTGTCGCGCGTCCTGCTGGCGCGCGCCGCCGGCGCCATCTGCGGCATGGTCGAGGCCGAACCTCCCGCGACCACCGATAAACCGCTGATCTGCGCCTCAATGTTCGGCAACACCACCGAGTGCGTCAATGCCGCCAAAAAAATCCTCGAGGACGCCGGCTACGAGGTCCTCGTCTTCGCCGCCACCGGCACCGGCGGTCGCATCATGGAAAGCCTCATTGAGAGCGGCATGATCAGCGGCGTGCTCGACATCACCACCACCGAGTGGGCCGATGAACTCGTCGGCGGCGTGCTCAACGCCGGCCCCACCCGCCTCGAGGCCGCCGGCAAGGCCGGTGTACCCGCCATCGTCACCCCGGGCTGCCTCGACATGGTCAATTTCGGTGAACCCGCCAGCGTGCCGGAAAAATTCAAGGACCGGCTGTTCTACCCGCACAACCCGCAGGTGACCCTCATGCGCACCGACGCCGAGGAGTGCAGCCAACTCGGCCGCATCCTCGCCGACAAGCTCAACGCCTACACCGCGCCCGTCACCGTCCTCATTCCGCGCCGGGCCATCAGCGTCATCAGCACCCCCGGCCAGCCCTTCCACGACCCGGAGGCCGACGAAGCCCTGTTCTCCAGCCTGAAGGCCCACCTGCGCGTCGACATCCCGGTCGTCGAAATGGACTGCGAGATCAACGCCCCCGAATTCGCCGCCGCCTGCGCCCACACCCTGCTGGCTCAGCTCAACCGCTAAAGCATTTCAGATCTCAGATTCTCCAATCTCCCATCTCCGATCTCCCATCTCCCACCATGTCTCTCGGCCAACTGCTTCTCACCGGCGTGCCCGGTCCCGTCCTCGACGCCGAAACCGCCGCCCGCTTCAAGAAGCTGCAGCCCGGTGGTTTCATCCTGTTCGGCCGCAACATCCAGTCGCCCGAACAGCTGCGCAAGCTGATCGACGACCTGCGCGACCTCTCCGACATCGAGCCCTTCATCACCATCGACCAGGAGGGCGGCCGCGTCTCGCGCCTGCGCCTGATTGGCGAAGAGCCGCCCAACGCCCAGCAGTTGCGCGACAAGGGTGATCCCGCCCTGATCAAGTGGCATGGCCGGCTCACCGGCGAGCTGCTGCGCCTGTTCGGCTTCAACCTCGACCTCTGCCCGGTGCTCGACATTTCCTACGACGACGCGGCCGACAACTCGCTCAAGGGCCGCTGCTGGGGTCGCGACCCGCAGCAGGTCATCAGCAATGCCGGCGTCTTCAACCGCGCCCTGCGCAAGGAGGGCATCCTCTCCTGCGCCAAGCACTTCCCCGGCTACGGCCCGGCCGAGTGCGATCCCCATGAGTTCCTGCCGGTCATCAGCAAGAGCCGCCGCGAGATGGAGCTGAGCGAGCTGCTGCCCTACTCTGCCCTGCTGCCGGAGCTCGACAGCGTGATGACCTGCCACAGCAACTACACCGCCTACGATCCCGACCGCGGCCGCTGGCCGGCCAGCCTCAGTCACAACGTCTGCACCAAGCTGCTGCGCGACCAGCTCGGTTTCGAGGGCCTGGCGATGACCGACGACCTCGACATGGGCGCCATCCTCAATGAGGTCACCTTCGAGCAGGCCATCCAGGAAGCCGTGCGCGCCGGCAACGATCTGGTCATGATCTGCCACCGCCTGGAGATGGTCGAACTCGCCCGCCAGCACCTCGAAGGTGTCGAACACCCGGTCCTGCACGATGCCCTGGTGCGCATCGAGAAGACCAAGAAGCGCCTGCGCGCGCCCGACGCCTTCCGGCTCGACCGCTTCGCCGCCCTCAACCGCGAGATCTGGGACCTGCGCGTCGCCACCCTCGGCGAGGAGCGCGCGAAAATCCTCAGCGTCGAAGACGGCAAGCGCTCCCCCGTCGAGCTCTACTGAGCCACTCTCCACTCTCCACTCTCCACTCTCCCCTACGGTGACTCCGCCTCCTGCTCGTCGGGCATGCGCTCAATGAAGCGCATGGCGTGGTCGATGAAGCGCAGCGGTACGTCATCGGTCGGGCCGTTGCGGTTCTTGGCAAGAATGAGCACGGCCTGGCCCTTCTTTTTCGCCTCCGCCTCCTCGTCGCCAACGTCCATCTTGGCGCCGGCGTAGTCTTCGCGGGTGAGCAGGCCGACCATGTCGGCATCCTGCTCGATCGAGCCGGACTCACGCAGGTCGGAGAGCACCGGGCGCTGGCCCTTGCGCGACTCGACGGCGCGGTTGAGCTGGGCGAGCACGATGATCGGCACGTTCAGTTCCTTGGCGAGTCCCTTCACTCCGGCGGAGATTTCGGCAATTTCGATCTGGCGGTTTTCCTTGCCGCGCTTGCTGCCCGAGGTCATGAGCTGAAGGTAGTCGATCATGATCATCTCGATGCCGTGCAGCTTCTTCAGGCGGCGCGCCTTGGCACGCATTTCGAGCACATCGAGGCCGGGCGTCTCGTCGATCAGGATGGCCGAGCGCTGCAGCTCGCGCGTGGCCTTGGCCAGCGCCTCCTGCTGGGCGCGCGAGAGCAGGCCGCGCGAGAGATCCTGCATGGAGAGCTGGGCGCGCGAGACGAGCAGGCGTCGCACCAGCATGGTGGCGCTCATTTCCAGGCTGAACACCGCGCAGGGCCGGCCGCTGTCGACGGCGATGTGCTCGACGATGTTCATGGCCAGCGAGGTCTTGCCCATCGAGGGACGGGCGGCGATGACGAACATTTCCCCGCCCTGCAGACCGCTGCTCATGCTGTCGAGCTTGCTGTAGCCGGTCGACAAGCCGCGCAACTGGCCGGGGTGCTCCAGCATGTACTGGATGCTGTCGATGGCCTCGGCGACGTGGGCGCTCAGGCTCTTGATGCCGTCCTCCTTGCCGGAGGATTCGCGCACGGCGAGGATGCGCTGCTCGGCATGGTCGACCAGCGTGCCGACATCCTCGTCGATCTGTTCCTTGCCGTGTTCGTAGGCGTAATGGATGTTGAGCGAGCTGGCGTGGATGAGCTGGCGGAGGATGTGCTTGTCGAGCACGATCTTCTTGTAGTACGGGTAGTGCGCCGGCACCGGCACGTACGTGAACAGCTCGCTGATCGCCGCCGGGCCGCCGACCCGGTCGAGCAGGCCCTGACCGCGCAGGGCGTTGGTAAGGGTGACCGGATCGATGGCGAGATGCTTGTCATCGAACTCGAGCAGCATCTCGTAGACCGTGCGGTTGGCCTCGTGGTAGAAGGCGGCGGCCGGCAGGGTGACACGGCTGTCGGCGAGCCGTTCGTTCGGGTCCTGCAGCAGGCTGGAAATGACGCCCTTCTCCGCCTCATCGCTGAACGGCAGGGCGCGGTTGATGTTGGCCAGCAGTTCCTCGGCGCTCGGGATCTCGTTGCGCTTGCGGCCGAAGGGATTGGCCTGCGGCACGGCGGCGGCGCGGTCGGGCAGTTCACCGGGGGCGGCGGCAGCCTGGGCGAGATTGGAAGCGGATTCAGCCATGGGAGGGGTCAACCAGAGGCAGGAAGCCGGGGCCGTCAATCTGAGCAACTTGTCAGCAACTGTGAACCGGCTGTGAGCAACCTGTGTATAAGCCGACTTCATTTCCCGCTTGTCGCGCCGCCTCCAGCCGGCAAGGTGGCGGCCTCATGCTGCGCTTCCGCCTCCTCGGCTTCCCGATCGCTGTTCACTGGTTCTTCTGGGTCAACATGGCCCTGCTTGGCGGCGCCATCGGTGCCAGCACGCCCGAGGCCATGCGCGCCCTGCTGATGTGGATGGCCGCGGGTTTTGTCTCGATCCTGGTGCACGAACTCGGCCATGCGCTGGCGATGCGTCGCTACGGTGACCGCCATGTCGGCATCCTGCTGTACGCCTTCGGTGGCCTTGCCCAGGGCAGTCGTGGCCTGACCCGTTCGCAGGATTTTTATGTCAGTGCCGCCGGCCCCTTCGTGCAAATCGCCGCCGGTGTCGCCATCTGGTGGCTGCGCGATCTCTGGCAGCCGCCGCCCGGGTTGCTCCGGACGTTTCTGAATGCCTTCCTGCAGGTCAGCCTGTTCTGGGGCATCCTCAATCTCTTCCCGATCATCCCGCTCGACGGCGGCCACATCGCCCGCGCCCTGCTCGGTCCGCGCCGGTTGCGCATCGCCCTCACCCTCAGCCTGGTCTGCGCCATCGGCGGCGCCCTGTACTTCATCCAGCATGGCGGCCTCTTCGCCACGGTCTTCTTCGGCATGTTCGCCTTCAACAACTGGAAGGAACTGCAGGGCCAGCCCCAAGTGCCCTGGATGATCGGGCGCGACTGAGCCCCGCCTCCGCCACGTAATCTTTTCCCTGTCCCATGAGCGCCCTCGACGACCTCCTCACCTGCCTGCGTTTCCCCAGCGTCTCCACCGATCCCAAGCACCGCGACGACGTGCGCGCCTGTGCCGACTGGCTGCTCGCCAAACTGCAGTCGCTCGGCCTCGACGCCGCCCTGCACGAAACCCCGGGCCATCCGGTGCTGCTCGCCAAAAACGCCCATCAACCCGGCCGGCGCACGGTGCTGCTCTATGGCCACTACGATGTCCAGCCGCCGGAACCCTTCGGTGAATGGCTGTCGCCCCCCTTCGAACCCACCCTGCGCGACGGCCGCATCTACGCCCGCGGCGCCACCGACAACAAGGGCCAGCTCATGGCCCACGTCGCCGGTCTCGCGGAAACCCTCGCCACCGAGGGCGAGCTGCCGGTCAACCTGACGATCCTGCTCGAGGGCGAGGAGGAGATCGGCAGCCCGAACCTGCGCCCCTTCCTCGAAGCGCACCGCGAAGAGCTCGCCTGCGACGTCGTCGCCATCTCCGACACCGGCATGGTCGCCCCCGGCGTCGGCACCTTCACCTACGGCCTGCGCGGCATCGCCTGCCTGGAAGCGCGCGTGCACGGGCCGTCGATCGACCTGCACTCCGGCATCTTCGGCGGCGCCGTGGCGAATCCGGCCACCATCGCCGCGCGCCTTGCCGCCTCCCTGCACGATGCCGAGGGTCGGGTGGTCATCCCGGGCTTTTACGACGCCGTCAAACCGCTGCAGGACTGGGAGCGCGCCGCCTGGGCCGAGCTGGGCGACGGCGATGCCGAGACCCTGGAGCTGACGGGTTCCCCCGCCCTCTTTGGCGAACCGGGTTTCAGCGAACGCGAGCGCCGCTGGGCGCGGCCGACCGCCGAGGTCAACGGCATCGGCGGTGGCTGGCAGGGTGCCGGCTCCAAGACGGTCATCCCGCGCGAGGCCTTCGTGAAGGTCTCCTTCCGGCTCGTGCCCGACCAGGATCCCGAGACGGTGCTCAACCTCGCCGAGCAGCATCTGCGCGCCCAGGTGCCGACCGGTGTGCGCCTCGAGATCGTGCGCGGCCACACGGGGAGCGCCTACCTGACCGACCCGCAGAGCCCGCTTGGCCAGGCGGCCTGTCGCGCCCTGGAAAAGACCTTCGGCGGTCGTGTCGCCCTCATCCGCGAAGGCGGCAGCATCCCGATCGTGCAGGCCTTCAAGGAAGTGCTCGGTGCCGACACCCTGCTGCTCGGTCTGGCCCTGCCCGACTGCCAGGCGCACGCCCCCAACGAAAACTTCCCGATCGCCAACTTCGAAGCCGGCATCCGCCTGAATCAGGAGTTGCTGCGCGAACTCGCGCGTTGAGGAGTGGCGTCAGAGCCGTGGAATCGATCCACGACCCTCGTGGGACTGACGCTGCGAAGCGGGATCACCCTTGTGGGCGATGCCATCGTTTTCCCCTGAGCCGGGGACGACCTCACGCTGGATCACGGCCTTCGACCGCGTCGCCTCAGTGCGGTTTGGCCGCCTTGTCGCCGTGACCTTCGGCCGGCTTGGCATGGGCATCCTTGCCGTGGCTGTCGCCGTGGCCTTCACCATGCGCCTTGTGCATGCCTTCGTGCAGCACCTGGGTGCTTTCCCAGGAATGCTTGTCGCAGGAGACGGAGCACAGCAGGAGGGCGAGGGCGGCGAAGGCGGGGGCTTTCATGGTTCGGTAGCTAAAAGGACCGATACCCGCCCTCCCCCCCTCGCGCAACGGCCTTTTTTGGGCCACGAAGCAAGCTTGCACCCCTCATCCCGCGCCCAAAACTGCCCGTTTCCCGGCCATTCAGCGCCATTTGCGCCCTTTTCATGGGTTTCGGCACTTGGGAAGCATGTTTCGACGCCGCAGATCCGGAGCGCGAGCATGGCGGAGCCTGCTCGCTCTGAGTCGAGCGTGTGGCCACCTCCCACAGCGAGTGACCTTCGGCACACTCGCGCTCCCTCAGACCGGGGCGCGGCGAGCAAGGCTTGGCCCAACCCAGCGCCCAGGACATGGGGTAAGCTACGCGCAGCGGCCCTCGCTCAACTGTCGCCAGGCCGATCCCAAGTGCGCGGCGAGGTCGCTGGGCAGGACGGACTCTGGCGCAGCG
>JAEYYS010000106.1 GCA_023428335.1 Verrucomicrobiota bacterium
GGCAATGGGTGCAATGGGCCTTGAGCACGGGTCGCACATCCTTTTCAAAGGACAGCGGCGCGGCGCTGGCGACCAGGGGCAGCAGCGGAAGAAGGTAACGAACGGAACGCAACATGGGCAAACGGTACCTACGTGGGCGCAGACCGCTTTTTTTGCAGCGATGCGCGGAAGGCATGGAGCGAAGAGCTGGGAGCACGGAGCACAAAGGTCCCGCAACGAACCGCGGCGATCTTCGCCCAATGCCCTTCATCTGGGACGACACCCGCCCCCAACGCGGAATCCACCGATCTGAAATCTGCGATTTGAGATTCAATCCGGGCGCAGCCCGCCGCCTCAGAGCTTGCGCAGCACGACGTTGCGCAGGGCGGCCATGGTGTTGAAAGTGGTCAGCGACAGCGGCGCGTAGGCCTCCATGGGTCCGGCACGCAGGCTGATCTTGCGATCCTTGATGTCGATGTCGACCACCTGCTTGTCGTCGACCCAGGCGCTGAGGTTGGTGGGGGTGACGCGCAGGCGCACGCTGTACCACTTGTCGTCGTCGTAGCGCTGGTAGCTGCCCGTGGCATTGTTGGCGGCGTCGAGGTCATCAATGCTGCTGATGCCGGTGACACTGCCGCCCCAGCCGCCGAGAATGAGGCTGGCGCAGCGGTCGAGTTTGCCGACCGGAAAGGTCAGGCCACAGAAGAAGTCGACCCCCTGCAGGCGCTTGGCCTGCAGGCTGATCTCGTAGTTGGTCAGGGGCAGCTCGGCCGCCTTTTTGTACACGACACCGCTGAGGCTGTCGCCCTGGGCGATGATCATCTGGCCGCCTTCCAGCGTCACCTCGCCGCTACCGCCGATGTCGACTGGTTCCCAGTCCTTGAGCGACTTGCCATCGAAGAGCACCCACTGCGTCGGCGCCTCGGGGGTCGCCGCGGCTTTGGCCGGGGTCTCCTGGGCGGTGGTGGCGGCAATCAGGGAGGCGGACAGGACAAGCGTCAGCAGGGGCAGTTTCATGGAGGTGCGACTTTTCTACTGCGCTGAAACGTCGTGCGTCAGCAAAAAAACACGGTTTTTTCCGGTCCAAAACCGCTGGATGCGCCGCCAGGGCATGCTAGATTGTTCACTCGCATGAACTTCCCCTTCCCCCGCCTCGCTCTTGGCGCCCTGCTGGTCGTGCTCGCCGCCGGCCTGAGCAGCTGCGCGACCCGCAAAACCAGCAAATCCCAGTATTCGACCCGCTTTGATCCGAAGGTCGAGCCCGTCAAAAATCCATCGGCCGTGAAGGTGAAGATCAGCACGAAGGCCCAGCGCATTTATGTGGTCGAAGGCGACCGTGTCCTGCTTTCCAGCCCCTGCTCGGTCGGCACTGCCAACACGCCGACCCCGGCCGGTCATCACCGCATCCTCAGTAAAACCGCCCAGCGCCGCCGCGTCAGCCAGCCGGGTGCCGGTTACCCGATGACCTACTGGATGTCGTTTTACGCGCCCGCCTACGGCATGCACTGGGGCTGGGTGAAGCCCTACCCCTGCACCCACGGCTGCGTGCGCCTGCCGATCCAGACCGCCCGCAAGATGTTCGACATGGTGAAGGTTGGCACGCCGGTGCATGTCGCCGCCACCCATGTCGAGGACGCCAACCATGGCAGCCACCTGCCGCTGCTTGACGACTCCACCCTGGCCGATCCGCCGAACTCCTACATGCTCAGTCCGCAGGTCTTCGCCGACGCCGCCAAGGGCAAGGTTTACAACTACTGACCCCATGTCCGCCACCCCGTCCCGTCGCGTCAACGTCCGCACGCCGGAGGTCATGGAGCGCGTCCAGGCCGAGGTGGAGACCCATTACCGCAGCCCCCTCGTCGAGGCAGTGCGCGCCCGCGGCAGCGTGCTGTCGCTCGGCAACACCACCGTGCGCCTGGCGCGCGACTTCGGCTTCTGCTACGGCGTCGAGCGCGCCATCGACCTTGCCTACGCCGCGCGCCGCGTTTTCGCGGACCGCCGCGTTTTCCTGCTCGGCGAGATCATCCACAACCCCGAGGTGAACCGCCAGCTCACCGAGATGGGCATCGTCAGCATCCCGGTCGGCCAGCACGAGGCGGCGATCGACGGCTTCAACAGCGACGACGTCGTCATCGTGCCGGCCTTCGGCGCTGAGACGAAGCTCATGAAGCGCATCGCGGAACGCGGCTGCATGGTCGTCGACACGACCTGTGGCGACGTCATGAGCGTCTGGAAGCGCGTGCGCAACTATGCCAAGACCGGCTACACCTCGATCATCCACGGCAAGGCCGAGCACGAGGAAACCCGCGCCACCTCCTCGCGCGCCCTTGGCGACGACGGCAACGGCCACTACCTGGTGGTGCTGACACTGGCCGATGTCGATTTCGTCTGCGACTACATCCGCCACGGCGGCGACAAGGCGGCCTTTCTCGACCGCTTCAAGGGTGCCAGCGCCCTCTCCGAGGGTTTTGATCCCGACGTGCACCTGCGCCGCATCGGGGTCGCCAACCAGACAACGATGCTGAAGTCCGAGACCGAGGAAATCCAGCGCCGCCTGCAGCAGGCCATTGTTGATCGCGACGGCGCGGAACTCGGCGCGCAGAACTTCCAGGTTTTCGACACCATCTGCGGCGCCACCCAGGAGCGCCAGGACTCGCTGTTCCTGCTGCTGCGCCAGCCGCTCGACCTGCTGCTCGTGGTCGGCGGCTACAACAGCTCGAACACGACGCACCTTGTCGAGATCGGTGAGCAGCAGCTGCCGACCTTTTTCATCCGCACCGCCTCCTGCCTGGCCTCGCTCGAACAGATCGTCCACTTCGACCTGCACCTGAAGCATGAGACGACGAGTTATTCCGCCAAGCTGGGTTCGCCGGAACCGGTCGTCATCGGCATCACTGCCGGTGCCTCCTGCCCGAACAACCTGATCGAGGACACCCTGCTGCGCATTTTCCAACTGCGCGGCGTCAGTGCCGACGAAGTGCGCGCCGCGGTCGGTCTGTGAGCCGGCCTCAGGCGGTCAGGCCGTCGGCTTCGCCGGTCTCGGCCGCCTCAAGCAGTTCGTCGCGATGCGTGAGGTAGGCAGCCAGCACGTCGTCGAGTTCCATGACACTGCCGATCTGACTGAAGCGTGAACGCAGGAACTTGCCGCCGCGCAGACTGCGCGTGTAGTGCATGAGCCGGTTGCGCATGGCGCGCATGACCTCGAACTCGCCGCGCGTGCTGCGGGCAATCGCCATCTGGCAGTGCCGGCGCATCAGCTCAAAACGCTGCTCGGCGGTCGCCGGTGCCGGCTGTGAGCCGGTTGCCAGGTAGTGCTTCGCCTCCTGAAACACCCAGGGGTTGGCCATGGCGGCACGACCGATCATGATGCCAGCCACGCCGGTCTGGGCGCGGCGCACCTCGACATCGGCGCCGCTGGCGATGTCGCCATTGCCGATCACCGGGATGCGCACCGCCTCGGCCACCCGGGCGATGACCTCCCAGTCGGCGACTCCACTGTAGCCCTGGGCGCGGGTGCGGCCGTGAACGGCGATGGCGCGCACGCCGCAGTCCTCCAGCCGGCGTGCCACCTCGACCGCATTGATGTTCGCCGAATCCCAGCCGATGCGCATCTTCGCGGTCACCGGCACCGGCACGGCCTGGACGATGCCGCGCGCGACCGACTCCAGCAGCGGGCAGTTGCGCAGCAGCGAGGAACCGCCGTTTTTGGCCACGACCTTGTTGACCGGGCAGCCAAAGTTGATGTCGATGAAGTCCGGCTGCTTCCAGTCGAGGATCTTGCGCGCGGCCTCGCCCATGCGCTGGCCATCGGCCCCGAACAGCTGAACGCCGAGCGGGCGCTGCGGCTCGTCGAACTCGGTGTAGTGACGGGTGCGGTCGTCGCGCTGCAGAATGCCCTCGGCGCTGACGAACTCCGTGACCATGACATCCGCGCCCAACTCCTTGCAGAGTGTGCGGAAGGTGAGATCCGTCACCCCCGCCATCGGGGCGAGGTAGAGCGGAAAACGGTCGGGCTGAAGCCAGGGCAGCATCCGCTATCCTACCCCCAACTGACGGACCCGGCAAGACCGGGACGCCACTCCGCCTTTGCAAGCCGGGCGATTCCGGCCTAGTTTGTCCTTTCGCCGACCGCATGAATGCCCCCGAACTCGCCCGCCGCGTCATCCGCCTGGAGATCGACCAGCTGGAGCGGTTACATGCCCGGATCGACGAAAGTTTTACGGAAGCGATCGAGCGGATGCGGCGCTGCCTGGATGGCCGTGGCAAGCTCATCGTCTGCGGCGTCGGCAAGAGTGGCAACATCGGCCGCAAGCTGGCCGCCACCCTCAACAGCACCGGCGCCACCACCGTCTGCCTGGATGTTGGCGATGCCCTGCACGGCGATCTCGGGGTGCTGGATCCCGGTGACCTCGGCATTGTGCTCAGCCATAGCGGCGAGACCGCCGAACTGATCAACCTGCTGCCGCACCTGAAACGCCTTGGCCTGCCGCTCATTGCCCTGACCGGCGACACGCAATCCACCCTCGCCCGGCACGCCGATGTCGTGCTCGACGTGCACGTCACCCAGGAAGCCTGCCCGCTCAACCTGGCGCCGACCTCCAGCACGACGACGATGCTCGTGCTCTGCGACGCCCTTGCGATGGTGCTGCTGGAGACGCGCGGGTTTCGTCCCGAGGACTTCGCCCGCCTCCACCCCGGGGGTTCGCTTGGCCGCGCCCTGCTCACCCGCGTGGCCGATGTCATGCGCCAGGGCGACCAATTGGCTCTCATCCCCCCCAGCGCCAGCGTGCAGGATGCCTTGCAGGCAATGACCCGCGCGCGCAGCGGTGCGGCAGTGGTGATCACCCCGGAGGGTGGCCTCGCCGGCGTCTTCACCCATGGCGACTTCGTGCGCGCCTTTCAGAAGCAGCCCGACATCGCCCTGCGGCCGGTGGCCGATTTCATGACGGTGCGCCCGGTCACCCTGCAGGCCGACCGCCTGGCCGCCGAGGTGCTGTCGACCCTGCGCACCAACCGGGTCGACGACATCGTCGTCATCGACACCGACGGCCGTCCGGTCGGCCTCGTCGACACCCAGGATCTCACCCGTCTCCGCCTCGTCTGACCATGACCGAACCCGTCGAACGCAACCTCGGCGTCCAGCCCCTGGACGCCCTCCTGACCGGGCTCGGCCTGGACAACCACGCCCTCGTCGCCGCCAGCCCGCTGCCGCTCACCCACAAGGCCGTGCAGCGTGCGCGCAAGGGGCGCCGGCTCACCGTGCACATGCAACGCCGCATCACCGAGGCCCTCGGTCGCGCCGCCACCGCCGCCGGACAGGCGCCGGAAACCGCATGGACCGTCCGCGACCTGTTCACCTACTGAGTCCTGCGGCAAAAACCGCGCGCTTGGCACCGAACCTGTTTGCTTGACCCGCCGCGCCAACCGGCGCACTGACCCCGCATGTTGCCGCCTGTCGAATCCGCCACATCCCCTGCCTTTGACGGGCCGGAGTGCGTGCCGGACTACCGGCCGCCGGCGGGGGGCTACGATGAGATGCTGGCACCGGACGGCTCGCTGCGACCGCACTGGCGCCACTTTGGCGGCTATCTCGCCCAATGCCCGCCCGGCGAGTTGCAGACCCGCGCCGCTGCCATGCAGCGCCTGTTGCGCGACCACGGTGTCACCTACAACGTTTACGACGACGCCCTCGGCACCCGTCGCCCCTGGTCGCTCGACCTGCTGCCCTTCCTCGTTGCCGAAACCGAATGGCGCGAACTGAGCGCCGGACTCGACCAGCGCGGCCGCCTGCTCAACGCCCTGCTCGCCGATCTCTATGGCCCGCAAAGCGTGATTGCCGCCGGCCTGCTGCCACCGCGCCTGCTGCATGCCAACCCCGGCTACCTGCGCCCCGCGCTCGGTGTCCTGCCACCCGGTGGCTGCTGGCTGGCCGGCCTCGCCTGCGATCTGGTGCGCGGGGGTGACGGCCGCTGGCAGGTGCTGAGCGACCGCGCCGAACGCCCGGCCGGCCACGGCTACGCCCTGGAAAACCGCGTCATTCTGTCGAACGTCTTCTCCGCGGCCTTTCACGCCGCCCGCGTGCGCCGGTTGGCCGGCCATTTCGATCGACTGCGCGAGCGCCTGCAGGGGCTGGCACCCAACAACCGTCACGGACGTCCCGGCATCGTCCTGCTGACACCGGGGCCTCACCACGAGACCTACTACGAGCACGCCTTCCTCGCCCGACATCTCGGCTTTCCCCTCGTCGAGGGCGCCGACCTCACCACTCGCGACCGCCATCTGCACCTGAAGACGCTCGAGGGTCTGCACCGCATCGACGTGCTGGTGCGCCATGTCGACGACCGGTGGTGCGATCCCCTGGAGCTTCAGGCCGAATCCCTGCTGGGTGTCGCCGGTCTCGCCGAGGCCTGGCGCACGGGCAATGTCGCCCTCGCCAACGGCCTTGGCGCCGGCCTGGTTGACACCCCCGCCCTGCATCCCTTCCTGCCCGCGCTCAGTCGCCACCTGCTCGGTGAGGACCTGCGTTTGGCCAGTGTCGACACCCTGTGGTGCGCGCAGGCGGATGCCCTGGAGCGGGTCTGCGCTGAGCCCGGCCGCTGGGTGGTCAAACCCGCCTTTGCCCGCGGCGGTCGCGACCCGGTCTTCCTTGCCGACCTCGATGCGGCAGCCCAGGCCCGACTGCTTGCACAACTGCGCGCCGCGCCGCATGAATGGGTTGCCCAGGAGGTGCTGTCGCTGTCAACCACGCCGACCTGGACCGGCGATCGCCTGGAGCCTCGGCCGCTTGTGTGGCGCACCTTCAGCGTCGCCGATGGCGGCCGCTACGAGGCCATGCCCGGCGGCTTGGCGCGGGTCAGTCCCGAACCCGGGCGCTGGCTGATCACCCTGCGCAGCGGCGGCATCAGCAAGGACACCTGGGTGATTGCCGATCAAGAGGCCGCACCGCTGGAGGCACCGCGACCGGCCGCCAGTGTGACACTGCGTCCGGCGCGTCCGCCGAGCGGTGTGCCGAGCCGAGCCGCCGACCACCTCTTTTGGTTCGGCCGCTACGCCGAACGGCTGGAACAGACCGCGCGTTTGCTGCGCGCGGTACTGCAGCGTCTCAACGGTGAAACCGCCGAGACCGAACAGCGCGAACTGGCCGCCTGCGCCGCGCTCGCCGGTGAACTGGAGTTGTCGGCCGGTGACTTCGAGAGCCAACTACCCGCCTTGCTCGGCGATGCCAGCCGCGTCGGCAGCCTGCCGGATCTGGTCCAGCGACTCCTCTTCAACGCCTCGGCCGCGCGCGACCGTCTCTCGGACGACACCTGGCGACTCGTCCATCGCATCGAGCGCGACGCCCGCCTGCCGGCCGGCCCTTTCCAGGCC
>JAEYYS010000142.1 GCA_023428335.1 Verrucomicrobiota bacterium
TCTCGGGGGGGGGGGGGGGGGGGGCGGCTTACTGGCCGATGCACCAGAGGTATTCCTGGCGGGTGGGCGTGGTCTGGGCGGAGCGCAGGTAAAGGCGGTTGCCGCAGATCGTGGGCGAACTGAAGGACTCGTCGCCGAGCGGGTTCTGGGCGAGCACCGTGCATTTCTCCGGCGAGACTTCGAGTACCGAGGTGACGCCGCCCTTGCTGGTGGCATAGATGCGGTTGCCGACCATGACCGGCGAACCGTAGAATTCGCGGTCGATCTTCTCCGACCAGCGCTCCTCGCCGGTGTCCGCCTTCCAGCAGATCGCGCGACCGGCATCGCCGACGGCATAGACGTGGCCGTCCTTGACCAGCAGCGAGGGTACATAGGTCTTCGTGGTGTTTTCCCAGGCGATGCGGCCCGAGCCGTCGGCCTCCAGGGCGAGCGTGTGGTTCTTGGGATAACCGCCGCCGAGGAAGACGCGCTGGCCGTCGGTCACCGCGGTGACGACGGTTTCCTCGGTGCTGCCATCGAAGCTCCAGAGCTTGGTGCCGGTCAGCGGATCAAAGCTCTCGAACTTGTTGCAGCCGGCGAGGATGGCCTGGGTCTTGCCGGCGATCGTCAGCACCGCGGGCGTGGCGTAGTTGGCGATGGGCGGTCGCTCCTGCTGCCAGACGACGGCGCCGGTGAGCTTGTCGAGGCCGGTCAGTTTGCCGCCGCCGCGGTGGTCGGCGGCGACGAGCACGAGGTTTTCGTGGAGGACGGGCGAGGCGCCATAGCCCTGGTGCACCTGGAAATCGCCGACGCGGCGCTGCCAGAGGATATTGCCGTCGCGATCCAGCGCGGTGGTGAAGATGGCGTTGTCGTTGAGGAAGTTGACGAACTGGCGTTCGCCATCGCTCACCACATCGGAGGAGGCCTGCGAGGAAATCTTGTGGCCCTTGCTGTTGAGCTTGCCCTGATGGACGACAGTCTGCCAGCGGGGCTTGCCGGTGGCGCGGTCAAAGCTGAGTACGAGCTGCTCCTCCGTTTCGAGGTCGGCGGTGGCCAGGAATACCTGGTCGCCCACGACGATCGGCGAACCGTGGCCGCGACCGCGCACCGCGGTTTTCCAGACGACGTTGTCGGTCTCGCTCCACTTCACCGGCGGCGTCTGGTTGGGGGAGGCCTGGCCGTCGCGGGTGGGGCCGCGCCAGGCGGGCCAGTCGGTGGCGAGGCAGGGAACGGCGAGGGCAGCGGCGAGAAGAACGGGAAGCTTCATGAGGAGCGAAGAGTACGGGCGGGCAGACGGGGCGCTGTCAGCGGGATCGGCAGCCGTCGACAGGAAGGGGCAAGGCACGAAGGCGCCAAGAAGACCGAGGTTGAGGGGGCGTGCCGCAGCGGCTGGATCGATTGCTCACCGGGCCGGCTGCGCCTTTTTCTTTTTCTTCGCGGGCGACTTGGGCGTGTTGGGTTTTTCGCGCGCGGCCATGGCGGCGAAACCGGCCGGGTCGAGCAGGGGGTCATTCGTCTGGCGGCGCCAGTCGAGCAGGGCGGCCTGCAAACGCGCGAGGGTGGTGGCCTGGGCCGGGTCGGCGGCGAGGTCGTCGAACTCCCAGGGATCGGCATGCAGGTCGTAGAGTTCGAACTCGGGCGGGTTGGCCGCGCGCTCAAAGGCTTTGCCGATTCGGCTGCCGGCAAAGGGCGGCAACTGGCCCATGCGATAGGCGGCATCGCCATCGATGCCGGTGGTGGGTTTGGCCTGGCCGGCGCGCAGGTTGTGAATCAGCTTGTAGCGTGCATCGCGGATCGTTCGGCGCGGGTAGAAGGGCGAGGAGCCATGGAAATGGAATTCCGTGGCGAGGAAGTTGCGGTGCTGCGCGGGCTCGAGTGTGTGGCGCAGGGAACGGCCATGCAGGCCGGCGGGCACGGGCAGGCCCGCCGCATCGAGCAGGGTGGGCAGCAGATCGACCGTCGACACCAGCGCGGGGCTGCGTTCGCCGGCCGGGAAGACGCCGGGCCAGACCGCCAGCATCGGCACCTTGACGCCACCCTCGTAGCAGGAGGTTTTGCCGCGGAAGAAGGGCGGGCCGTGGTCGCCAACGAGCAGGATCACCGTGTCATCGGCATGGCCGGCGGCGGCAAGTTCGGCGAGCAGCAGGCCGACCGCGGCATCGAAGCGCATGACGGCATTGTAATATTGGGTGACGCGCTCGATCTGCTCCGGGGTGTCGATCTGCTGAAACGGCAGGGGCGGCACCTCGCCGACCTTGAGCGGGGATTCCGGCACGCCCTTGTACTGGGTCGGAAAGGCCTCGGCCGGCGGGCGCGGACTGCGGCCCTGCACGTGCGGATCGGAGTAATTCGCCATCAGGAAGAACGGGCCGGCGCCGCGCAGGAACTTGCCGGCCTCGGCCGCCGCGGCGCGGACATCGCGGGTGTCGACGCGCAGGCGGGCATCGAACGGGAAGCTGGCTTCCGGGCCGACGTGCAGCTTGCCAAGGATGCCGGTGCGGTAGCCATGCTGCTTGAGCAGGGCGGGAATCGTCTGCTTGCGCAGTGGCTCGTGCAGTTGAAAGCCGGCGTCGTTGTTGAGCAGGCCGTACTGGCCGTTGGCATGCGGATAGAGCCCCGTGAACATCGCGCTGCGCGACGGACTGCATGAGGCTTGGGCGACGTAGGCGTTGTCAAACAGGCGCCCGCGCGCGGCAAGGGCGTCGAGGTTCGGGGTGCGGATGGCCTTGTCGCCGTAACAGCCGAGCATGGGCCCGAGATCATCGGCGGTGATCAGCAGCAGGTTGGGTTGGGCCGCCGAGAGCAGCGGCGCGGCGAGCAGGGCGAGGAAGCGCATGGGGGGAAAGGGGAAAGGGATAAGGGAAAAGGGCTCAGTGAGGTCAGTGAGGTCAGCCGTGGCGGTGGGTGACTTCCTGGAAGCGGGTTTCGTAGTCCTTGTGGTTGGTGCCCATGAGGCGGTCCCAGACATTGAAGTAGAGCCCGTAGTTGCCGCGCATTTTTTCGTGGTGCTGAACGTGGTGGGTGGGGGTGTTGAGGAGCTTGCCCAGCCAGGTGCGCATCAGCCAGCGCGGGTTGTACTCGTAGCCGGTGTGACCGAGCACATTGAAGCTGATCTGCCAGATCATGAAGACAAGAAAGGCCAGCGGATGCATCGGCAGGGTGAAGGCGAGCAGCGGGAAGATGCCCGCCTGCACCGCGGCTTCGAGCGGAGCGAAGGCGTAGGCCGCCCAGGGGCTCGGGTTGGTGCTTTCGTGGTGGACGCGATGGAAGAGACGGAACAGGCGCCGGTGGTGCATGAGCCGGTGCGTCCAGTAGAACCAGGTGTCGTGGATGACGATGGCGAGACCGATGCTGAGCACGAACCAGCCCCAGCCATGGGCGCTGATGTCGCGGTAAAAACGCAGGCCGCCGACCGTCTTGCCAAGCAGGATCGTGCCGACGCCGACGGCTCCATAAATGAGTGCGGTGAGTAGCGACCAAGTCATCTCGCGGCGGATGTCGGCCGACTGCGGATCGCGCTGGATGATTTTCCGTCGCCACCAACGTCGTTTGAACAGCACATAGGCGATGAGCCAGGCCATGCCGGCGAACAGCGCGTAGCGCAGCCAGTTTTCGAGGGCGATGCCGAGGAACATCTGCGTGAGCTTCGGCCAGCTTTGGGGGATGAGCAGCTCGCGCATGGCGGGGAGTGGCGCGGGGTTAGCGTTGGTTGGCAGGCAGTTGCGGCTTGACGGGCTGGCCGCCGGGTGTGGCGACCGGATAAACGGCGTGGTGGGCTTCGAGGGCGGCGATCAGGCCGCGCATCAGGCGGGTGAGTGCCGCGGGTTTTTCGTCGGCGAGATCCTTCTGCGCATACGGCTCGCTTTTCAGATGGAAGAGCTGGTAGCGCCGGCCGCCCGAGTCCTCGCCGGGGAAGTAGTGGTAGATCACCTTCCATTCGCCGTCGCGGTAGCTGGTCCAGTAGTCGCTGCGATGGGGCGCATGCGGGTAGTGCATGAGGAAGGTTTCCGGTCGCTCGGGATCCGCCTGACCCGTCAGCAGGCGGTCGAGCTTGCGGCCGTCGACCGGGTGATCCGCCGGCACCGGCACGCCGGCCAGGCCGAGCAGGGTGGGAAAGAGGTCGGGCACGGCGGCGAGTTGGGGTTGAATCGTGTTGGCGGTGATCGGCAGTCGCTGCTGGTGCGTGTTACCAGCGGCGGGTTTGGCCCAGGCGGCGACGAAGGGCACACGCATGCCGCCCTCGTAGTGCGAGCCCTTTTTGCCGCGCAGCGGCGCGGCGCAGGCGACCTCGTGTTCGTGGCCGAGCGGGGCGTCGCTGCCGTTGTCGCCTAGGAAGATCACCAGCGTGTTGTCGGCCACGCCGAGGGCGTCGAGGTGGTCGAGCAGGTCGCCGAGCGACTTGTCCATGCCTTCGACCAGCGTGGCGAAGGCCTGGGCGTTGGCGGGTTTGCCGCTGTTTTTGTAGTGATCGGCGAAACGCGGGTCGGAATCGAAGGGCGCGTGCACGGCATACTGGGCAAAGTAGAGGAAGAAGGGTTTTTCGGCCTTCACGGCCTCGCCGACATGAGCCTTGGCTTCAAGCGTCAGGGCTTCGGTGAGAAAGATGTCCTGGCCATGATACTTCTCCAAGCCGGGCACGGCGTAGCTGCCGCGTTTGTCCTTGACCTTGGCTTTCGCCTTGGCCGGGCGGTCGAAGTTTTGTCGGCCGTAATAGCTGCCGGGAGCGCCGATGGCGGCACCGGCGACATTGACATCGAAGCTGAGCTTGGCCGGGTCGCCACCCTCGAACTCGCGGGGGCCGAAGTGGCCCTTGCCGACATGGATCGTCCGGTAACCGGCGCCGCGCAGCAGGGCGGGCAGGGTGACATCGCCGGACTTCAGGCCGCGCCAGTTCCACTCAGGCGGACCGAGCGGGCCGCCGTTGTCCTGGCCTGGGTTGATCCAGTTGGTGGTGCGATGGCGGGCGGCGTTCTGGCCGGTGAGCAAGCTGACCCGGGTGGGTGAGCAGACGCTCATCGCGCAGAACTGGTTGAAGCGGATGCCGCGTGCGGCGAGGCGTTCCAGGTTCGGTGTCCGGTAAAACTCGTTGAGCGGGTGCTTCTGCGGCCGGCCCCCGGCGTCGGTCAGGAAGGGCAGGGAGGTGTCCATGACCCCCATGTCATCGACCAGCATGACGACCAGGTTCGGCGGCGCAGCGGTCAGGACGGAGGCCAGGGCGAGCAGGAAGGGGAGCAGCAGGCGTTTCATGGTCGAGCCACGGAAACGCCGGTGCGTAGGCCGTCTTGCCGCGGATGCGTGGGGCTCCGCCGTGCTGCGTCTGTGCTTTCAGGGCATCACTTCTTTTGCTTCTTCTTGCCAGCCGGCGCCCGGCCTTGCATTTCCGCCTCGAACTGGCGGTCGAGGGCGGCGGGGCGGGCGTCGGTGAAGCGATCCAAAGCGGCCTGCAGTTTGGCTTTGGCGGCGGTTTGCTCGGCGGTGAGGGGCGCGGCGAGCGGGGCTTGTTCCTCGAAGGGGTCGGTGCGCAGGTCGAAGAGGCGGCCGTCGCGGTAGAGCTTGAAGTCGTGGTCGAAGGCGCATTCCCGCACGGTGAGATCCAGCCGCTGGCGCGGCGAATACCAGGTGTAGAGCCAGTCGCGCGGGCTGCCTGCCTCGCCGCGCAGCTGCGGCAGGAAACTGATGCCGTCGCTGTTTTCCGGCACCGGCACGCCGGCGGCGGCGCAGAGGGTGGGCAGGAAGTCGGTGCTGCTGATGAGGTCGCGGCAGACGCGGCCCTGGCGGATGACGCCGGGCCAGCTGGCGATGAGCGGTACGTGGGTGCCGCGGTGGGTGGTGGTGCCCTTGCCGCCGCGGTAGTCGGCGCCACGGAAGCGGCTGGTGACGCTGCTGTGCGTGCCGTTGTCGCCGAGGAAGATCAGCAGGGTGTCGTCGCGGATGCCGAGTTCACCGAGCTTGGCGTCGAGCCGGCCGACCATCTTGTCCATGAAGGCGGTCATGTCGGCGAAGTTTTTGACGTCGCGGTGCACCCGTTCGCCGACCGCCTGCGGATCCCAGTCCGGGCTGTCGGGCGTCGGCTGGAAGGGATCGTGGGTGAGGATCATCGGGTAATAGAGGAAGAAGGGCTGCTCCTTGTGGCGGGTCACAAAGTCGAGCGCCCAGTTGTTGACCAACTGCGGGCCGTACTCGCCCTTGGTAAAATCCTTCTCGACGCCGTTGTATTCGAGGCCGGGGTTGGCGTAGCGCGGTGGCCGGCGGGTGTGCTGCCAGAGGCAGGCCTCGGCGAAGCCGAAGTGCTGTGGCGCGTCCTTTTCCGCGCCGAGCTGCCATTTGCCGCAGATGCCGGTGGCATAGCCGGCCCGTTGCAGCAGCTGGCCGAAGGTGGTTTCACTGCGCGGCAGGGTGCCGAAGTTGAGGTAGTTGCGGACGTTGGAGCGTCCGGTCATCAGCTGGACGCGGGTGGGCGTGCAGAGCGGCTGAACGTGGCAGTGTTCAAAGCGCAGGCCGCCGGCGGCGAGGCGGTCGAGGTGCGGGGTCGCATACGATTCACCGCCGTTGGCGCCCACGCACTCGTAGCCGAAGTCGTCGGCCATGATGAGGATGAGGTTGGGCGGGCGGGCCTCGGCGGTGGCGATGAGCAGGGTGGCGGCGAGAAGGAAGCGGCGCATGACTCCCTCTCAACGTCAGGCCCGTGCCGCTTTGTCAGCGTTTCCGGTCGTCCACCGGCAACAGAAAAACCCCGCCCGGCGAGCCGGACGGGGTTCTTGAAAAACGACGGCTTATTCGCCGGCGGTGATGTTCAGCACCTGGCGGCCGCGGTAGTAGCCGCAGGAGGGGCAGGCGACGTGGCCGGGAACGGTGGTGCCGCATTCCGGGCAGGTCTTCAGAACGGGGGCGCGCCAGCGGTTGGCGCCCTGACGAAGGCGTTGGCGGCTCTTGGATTGTCTGCGTTTCGGGTTGGCCATGGCGGGAAGGGGGAGGTTATTTCAGTTGATCGAGGGCATTCCAGATTCCGCGCTCCGCGCCCGGCAGCCCGGTCTCGTCCGCAGGCGGAGTCGAGTCAAAGCGGCCTTCGGCAGGACAGTCGCGCGGTTCAACGTTGCCATCTTCACAGCGCGGAAAGTTCGGAAGGGCTAACAGAATGTCCTCACGCAGGGTTTCTGTCAAGTCGATCGTTGCTTCGTTTTCCAGGGGCAGTTCGGTGCGGTAGTGCTCCAGCCCGACCCGGTAGGGGAAACGCGCCAGGCAGCGGCCGCACTGCAGGTCGAAGCTGGCCTCCAGCCGGCCCTCGACGTGCAGGCTATCGCCCTCGCGCACGACCTGCAGTTCATAGTCGAGCGGGCCGGCCACCGTGTCCTCGCTGTCGAGCTGGAAGAACTCGGCCGGCTGCTGGCCGCTCAGGGTTTTGCCCTCGGCGGGCAGTTGATGGAGATCGATCAGGAAGGGGTTCATGGCAGGGCGAGCTTGGTTTTCAGGGCGGCGACGACGTGCGGGGGTACAAACTGGTTCACGTTGCCGCCGAGGCGGGCGATTTCCTTGACGAGCCGGCTGCTGATGTAGGTCAGCTCCTCGCGCGGCATGAGGAAGAGGGTTTCGAGGTTGGGCTCGAGCTTGCGATTCATCAGGGCGAGCTGGAATTCGAACTCGAAGTCGCTGACCGCGCGCAGGCCGCGCACCAGGGCGATGGCGCTCTGCTGGCGGGCGAAATCGACGAGCAGGCCGCGAAAGGGCAGCACCCGCAGGTTGGGGATATGGTCGGTGGCGTCGGTGAGCAGGGCGACCCGTTCTTCAAGGCTGAACAGGCTCTGCTTGGCGTTGTCCTGGGCGACTGCGACGATGAGTTCGTCGAACAGACCGGCGGCGCGCTGCAGCACGTCGAGATGCCCGTTGGTGATCGGGTCGAAACTGCCTGGATAAATGGCGCGGCGCATGAGGGGAGTGTAGGGTGTCGGAGGCTCGCGGGCAAGGGCGACGACCCGGGTGGGCTCAGGGCGCGGCGGGCGCCGGGGCGGCGGTCGAGAGCAGCAGGCCGGTGTCGGTGACCCGGGCCTGGCGGATGGCCTTGAGCACGCTGCCGAGCGGCTCGAGTTTGCGGTAGGGAGCGACCCAGGTCCAGATTTCCAGGCCGACAATGAAGCCCTCGGGCACGTCTTTGCCGGGCACGGTGACATCGATGATCTTGGCGTCGACTCCCTCGGCGTGAACGTGGACGAGGAAGCCGGCCTGGCCGTTGAGGTAGCGCTTGCGGCCCTCCCAGAACTTGATGCGGTTCATCGGCAGCGAGACGCGGGCGACCAGGCGGCTGTTGGCGGGATCGGTTTTCTCGAAGTGCAGCAGTCCGGCATAGCTGCCGTAGCCGGTGTCGGGCGCGAGTGCCAGCAGGGCGTTGAGTTCCTCAAGGCTGAGAGCGAGTTCGGCGCTCTGGCCGGTGCGGGCGGCCTCGGCGAAGCTGTTGAGGCGTTGTTCCAGGGCTGCCCGGGCGGGGGCGGGGAGTTCGGTGCGCGGCAGGGTTTCGGGATCGTCGACGGTCAGGCTGGCGATGACTTTGTCCTGGGTGACGAGGGCGTACCAGCTCCAGGCGAGAATGCCGCCGAAGGTGAGCACGGCCATGAGCATGATGGCGCAGCCGTAGTAGGGGCTGAAGGAGGCGGTGGGGACTTTCTGGACGCGGGCCATGGCAGTCAATGGAGCCGGAACGTCGCGTCGGCAAGGAGTGTGTCGAGGGCGCGACGGTACGGGCTGGGCATGGGCGTGGCGGCGAGTTCATCACGCGGCACGAAGCGCTGGTGATCGGTCGGGGCCGGTTCGGGCGGGGCGGCATGGACCCAGAGGCTGACCTTGTACCGGGTGATGCCGTAGGTCGATTTGAGCAGCACGGGCGGCGGAGCCTCCTGCAGGTCCGGGGGTAGGGCCGGCAGTTTCCACAGGCCGGTGCGGCGGGCGCCCCGCTCCTGTTCGAGCAGGATGGCGTCGCCCTGCGCCAGGAAGAAGACGCGTTCGGTGATGGCGGTGATCTGCGGGCGCGGCTTTTTCACCGGCAGCTCGGCGGGGGCCTTGGCGCGGCAGTGGCGTTTCACCGGGCACTGCAGGCAGAGGGGGCGGCCGGGACGGCAGAGGCTCTGGCCCAGTTCCATCAGCGCGGAGTTGAGGACGCGCGGCGATTCGGCGGCGCGCACGAGTTCCTCCGCGCGTTGCCACAGGCGCTGCTGGCCGGCGGTTGAATCGATCGGCTGGGGGTCGTTGTCGAGGCGGGCGAGCACGCGCGCGACGTTGCCATCGACGAGCGGTGCGGGCAGGTTGAAGGCGAAGCTGGCGACGGCACCGGCAGTGTAGGGGCCGATGCCGGGCAGGGCGCGGATGGTCTCGGGATCACGCGGGAAAACGCCGTCGTGACGGTCGAGCACGGCGCGGGCGAGCGCCTGCAGGTTGCGGGCGCGCCGGTAGTAACCGAGCCCTTCCCAGGCCTGCAATACCTCCGCTTCGGGGGCGGCGGCCAGGCGGCTGAAATCGGGGAAGCGCTCCAGCCAGCGTTGGTAGTAGCCGCGGTCGAGCACCGTGGCGATCTGGGTCTGCTGGAGCATGACCTCGGAGACGAGGATCGCGTAGGGATCGGTCGTGCGTCGCCAGGGCAGGTCGCGGCCGTGGCGTTGAAACCAGCGTTCGAGGTCGCGGGCGAGTTCGGCGGCCACGGGGGGTCAGCGCGCGGACACGGACTTGGTGTTCTTGAGCAGGGTCTCCAGGGCCTCGTCGGGCTGCACGCCCTTCTTGAGCGCTTCCTGGTACTCGCTGCGGGCCTGATCCCAGCGCGGCGGATCCCAGGTCGCGTACAGCACGGCGAGATTGAAGTGGGCCTCGCCGTAGGCGGGGTCGATGGCGAGTGCGGTCTTGAACTCGCGCTCGGCGCGGTCAGGCAGGTTGAGTTTGGTGGAGATGATGCCCAGGTAGTGGCGGGCGCGGGCGTTGCGGGCATTTTTGACGAGGCCCTTTTCGAAGCTGGCCATGGCATCCTGCCACTTCTGCTGTTTGAAGTGGGTGACGCCGAGGTGGAAGGCGGCGAGTTCATTGTCCGGCTCGACGGCCAGGCACTTCTTCAGGGCGGCGACCGCCTCGTCGAGCTTGTTCTCGCGCTGGCGGGCGTAGCCGAGGCCGATGAGAGCAGTGCTGTTCTGCGGTTCGGCACGCAGGGCTTCCTCAAACAGGCCGGCGGCCTCGGCGAATTTCTGGGCGGCAAAGGCTTCGTTGGCCTGGTTGAGCAGCTTGTCGAGGGCGCTCGGTTCGGGATCCTCCTTCTTGGAGATGCGCGCGATCAGGGTGCCCTGGATGCCACCCTCCTGGCCAAGCATCTCGCGCACGGCGGGGTCGGTGAAGAGTTTTTCCTCGTCCGGCGTCAGGGTCAGGCGGTTGCTGTTCAGTTCGTCGACCTGCTCCAGCATCTCGCGCGAGACACCCTCCATCTTCTTGAGTTCCTGAAGCACGAGGTCCTTGGCCTGCTGCTGGCGGTACTGGCCGCGCAACTGGCGCATGATGATCTCGCGCAGCAGGTCGTTTTCACGCGTCAATTCCGGCGGGAAGGCCTCGGGGTTCTCCTCCTGAATGCGCTTGAGCTTGAGGGTGAGGTCGGCCACCTGGTTCTGGTAGGCGCCGCTCTGCTGGCGCAGGCTGGCGATCTCGCCCTGCAGGCTGGTGATCTGGCCGCGCAGGCCGGCGATTTCCTCGTCCTTGCGGCTGACGTCGCTCTTCAGTGTGCCGAGCTGCTCCTGCACCGTGGTGAGTTCCTTGCGCAGGCGCTCGTTTTCCTGAACCAGGCGCGCGACCTCCTGGCTGGCGGGGGCGGGAGCGCGCTTCTTGAGCACCTCGATCTCGGCGTTCATGCCGGCATTCTGCGTCTTCAGCGTGTCGCGTTCCTTGACGGCGGCGTCGCGCTCGGCGAGCAGCTTGTTGCGGTCGGCCTCCAGTTCGGAGATGCGCAGGGAGGCGTCGGCCAGCTTCTGCGAGGCTTCCTTGCTGGTCTTTTCGGCCCCGCTCAGGCGCTGGCTGGCCTTTTGGTACTCCGCCTGCAGGGCGAGTTTTTCCTGGGTGAGTGCGTCGAGTTCCGAGGCGGCGGCGCGACCGGCGGCGACCTCCTGTTGCATCGCCTGAATGGCCTTTTCCAGGCTGGCCGACTTGCCTTCAATTTCCTGCAGGCGGCCGCGCGCGCCGGTGATTTCGCCGGAGGCCCACTGGTACCACTGCTGCCACTTGCCGAGATCCGACTGCATCTGGCTGTTTTGCGATTCGAGTTCCTGGACGCGCTGGCGGTAGGCCTGCTCCCACTGGGAAAGGGCTTCGCTGAGGCTGGGCAGGCCACTGGCGCCAGCGGTGGGTGCGAAAGCGGGCAGCATCGGGGCGGGGGAGGCGACGGCGGCGGGAGCGGGAGCGGTGGCCGCAGGTTGCGGCGCCGGTTGGCTGAGGGCGGCCTGGACCCGGCCGAGGGCTTTCTGGACGAGGCTGCGGCGGGCGGCGAGCATCTCCGGCTGCCAGTCGGGGTGATTTTGGGCCACTCCGTCAAAGATCTGCGCCATCTGCTGGTACAGTGAAAGTGCCCCGGCGGGGTTGCTGGCGGCCTCGAGTTTTTCCGCATCCTTGAGCATCATGTACCCACGCAGGTACTCGTCGCCGGGATCGCCGGCGGCGTGCGCCGGCAGGCCCGCCGACAGCAGCCAGAGGCCGGCCAGGGCGAGGAGATTCAAACGGGGATTATTCATGCGAATCGGCAGTTTAAGCCGAGCGGCTGCTTTTGTAAACAGCGGCGCGGCACGGCATTTGGTGGACGCGGCGTGGCATTGCGGTTAGCTTTCACCCGCAATTTCCGGGCGTTCGCGCGCGTTAGTCCGGGTCCAACCATCCAAATCAAACCACCACACACATGGGTCTGAACATCCTCTCCCGCCGTCATTTCCTGAGCCGCACGGCCGGTCTCGCCGCCTCCGCCTTTGCGGGTCCAAACCTGCTTCTGCGCGGCCAGGACGGCGCCGGCAAGCGTCTCAACCTCGCCGTCATCGGTGCCAACGGCAAGGGTCAGTCCGATACCCAGGCGGTGACGCTTGACCACAACATCGTCGCCCTGGTCGACGTCGACCTCAAGCGCCTGGAGGAGGCCGGCAAGAAGAATGAGGACCACCACCTGAAGTCCGGCAAGAACGCGCCGAGGGCGCCGAAGCTGTATCAGGACTACCGCAAGATGTTCGACGAGATGGCGAACGAGATCGACGGTGTCATCATCTCGACGCCGGACCACACCCACTACGTGGCGGCGATGCACGCCATCAAGCACAAGAAGCATGTCTGTGTGCAGAAGCCGCTGTGCAACTACATCAATGAGGTGCGTGAACTGCATCGCGCCGCCAAGGAGGCGGGCGTGGTGACCCAGATGGGCAATCAGGGGCGCACGATGGAGGGGCAGCGCCTCGCCAAGGAGTGGATTGAGCAGGGCGCCATCGGCACCCTCAAGGAGATCCGCCTGTGGACCAACCGGCCGATCTGGCCGCAGGGCCCGCTCGCCAAGAAGGCCGCTGAGTGCCCGCCCAACCTCGACTGGGATCTCTGGCTCTCCTCCGAGGCCTACGAACCCTACTTCGAGTTCGTCATCCCGGAAGGCGTCAGCGGCAAGCGCGGCAACAGCCTGCATCCCTTCAATTGGCGCGGCTGGTGGCAGTTCGGCTCCGGCGCCCTCGGCGACATGGGCTGCCACATCATGGACTCCACCTTCAGCGTGCTCGGCCAGCTCATCCCCGAGAAGATCGAGGCGGTCAGCAGCCCGATTTCCGGGACCTGCGCGCCGGTCTGGTCCGATCTGGTTTACCACATGCCCGCCGGCAAGCATCCCGCGCTGAAGGTGAGCTGGAATGACGGCTCCAAGGATGGCGTGCCGAACAAGCCGGAGATTTCGCCGCACATGACCAGCGACCTGGCCAAGAAGGCCTTCGACAAGGCCAGCAGCGGCATGATGTTCATTGGCACCGAAGCCACTGTCTTTGAAGGCGAGGCCTACTGCGCCAGCCCGGTCATCTACAACGAGGAGCGCTACACCCAGGTGCGCATCGACACCAAGGACGGCAAGATCAAGAAGACCGAGACGCGCAGCGTCATGCCCAACAACCCGCAGGGTGAGTGGGCCTGGCACATCGTCAACGGCGGCAGCCCGAGTTCGAACTTCGATTACAGCTGCCCGCTGACCGAGTTCGTCCTGCTCGGCAACCTGGCCGTGCGCGCCCAGCAGACGGTGCAGTGGGACAAGGCCGGCATGAAGGTGCCGAACGCCGAGTCCGCCAACCAATTCGTCAGCCGCCCCGCCTACCGCCCGGGCTGGAAGGTCTGAGCGACCCGCCTTCGGGAACCCGGGCCGGCGCGCCGGACCGGGTTTCTTTTTTGCCGGTGTCCCCGGTTGGTGAGCTGGCCGGGCCTGCTGAGCGTTTTTTCCCGCCTTCGCGGGCAAATATTCCTTTGCACCCGGCCAAAGTCCGCTACCTTGCGCGCCCTTTTGCCCGACCTGATGTCCGAATCCAAACACACCCTCCGAATCGGCCTGCCGAAAGGCAGTCTGCAGGAGCCCACGCTTGAATTGTTCAAGCGCGCGGGGTTCAACATCGTCGTCTCCTCGCGGTCCTACCGGCCGACGGTGGACGATGATGAACTTGAATTGCGCCTGCTGCGCGCCCAGGAGATCGGCCGTTACGTCGACCATGGTTTCCTCGACTGCGGCATCACCGGTCGCGACTGGATCGTTGAAAACAACGCCACCGTCGAGGTTTTGACGGACCTGCGCTACAGCCGTGCCACCTCCAAGCCGACCCGCTGGGTGCTGGTGGTGCCGGAGGATTCGCCGATCCGCAGTGTCAAGGACCTGCAGGGCAAGCGCATCGCCACCGAGGCGGTCGACATGACCCGCGGCTACCTGGCCAAGCACGGCGTCGAAGCCGAGGTTGAGTTCAGCTGGGGAGCCACGGAAGTGAAGGTGCCGGAACTGGTCGACGCCATCGTCGACATCACCGAGACCGGCAGCTCGCTGCGCGCCAACAAGCTGCGCATCGTCGACACGCTCATGGAGAGCTACCCGCAGTTTGTCTCCAGTCCGTCCGCCTACCGCGATGCGTGGAAGCGCGAGAAGATGGAGACGCTGGTGCTGCTGCTGAAGGGCGCCCTCGAGGCGCGCGACAAGGTGGGCCTGAAGATGAACGTGCCCGCCGCCCGCCTCACCGAGGTGGTGGCCACCCTGCCGAGCGAACGCTCGCCGACCGTTTCCCAACTGGCCAGCCCGGAATGGGTGGCCGTGGAGACGGTCATTTCGGAATCTGTCGTGCGGGAGATCATCCCGCGCCTCAAGTCTCTCGGTGCCGAAGGCATCGTGGAATACCCGCTGAACAAAGTCGTCCCTTGACGGGGCGGCGCAAGAACACAGGAGAACACACCAACATGGGATCGCTGAAAAAGCGCAGAAAGACGAAGATCAACAAGCACAAGCGCAAGAAGCGCATGCGCGCCAACCGCCACAAGAAGCGTTTGCGCTACAAGGCGTAAGCGCCCATTTTGGCCGCATGATCCGTCTCCGTCCCGCGAAGAAGTCGTCTTCATTCGCAGGCGGAGGCCTGTCTTCGCTCGCCGCCGTGCAGTGCGCCGTTCTGGTCGCGCTGTCCGGCGGCGCTCCCTTGACGGCACAGCGAGCCGACCTTTCGCTGCCCTCGCCGCGACAGGCGGTGGCCGAGCCCCTGTCGGCCGGCGACCTGCGGCGTGCCGAGGCGCTCGCCCACTACGCCACCGCCTTGCGGCTCGAACAGGTCGCCAGTCCGCGGACCGCCCTCGAGCACTACCTGAAGGCGCTGGCCGCCGATCCGGCAAATGCCGATCTGGCCATGCATACCGCCGAGCTGGCCTACAGCTTTCGGGGGCGTGCCGCCGCGGTGGCGCTGCTCGAGAAGGCGGTCGAGGCCAATCCCGATGCGCCGCAGACCTACCTCAATCTCGCCCGATTCTGCGCGACCTACGCGCCGGACGACCCTTTTGAAAACGACCGCGCCAAGCAGGTGCTGGAGCGCGCGCTGGCACGGTTTCCCGACGACGCCGAGGTGCATGGTTTTGCCGCCATGACCCTGCTCAGCCAGGGGCGGCGGGAAGAGGCGGCGCAAGTACTCGAAACCGCCGCCAGCCGCGAGGTCGACGATCCCGCCTACTGGCTCGAACTCGGTCGCGCCGCCCAGCAGGTCTGGCCGCTGGGGCAGGCCGAATCGCGTGATGAAAACACGCGGCGGGTGAATCCGTTTTTTGAACGCGCCCTGCGCCACGCCCGCGCCGGTGGCGACGAGGCGCAGCGACTGGAGATCGCCCAGTTTTACCTGCTGACCAACCAGCTCAAGCCGGCGCGCGATCTCTGCCAGGAAATCGTGGATGCCGGCGGCAACCTGCAGGCGCGCAAGCTGCTGCACCGTCTGCATGAGGCTTTTGAGGAGAAGGAGCAGGCGCTGCGTGAACTTCAGGCCATCGTCAAGGCCGCGCCGGAGGATGTCGAATACCGCAAGCTGCTGGCCCGCGCCTGGCTGGAACGCGAGCAGCCGGCGCGCGCGGTGGAGCATCTTGAGGCGGCCCTGCAGGCCGGCGGCGGTTCGGTGGATGATTATCTGCAGGTCGGCGAGACCCTGCTGCGGGCCGCGCAGTTTGAGCGACTGGTCGAGTTCAGCCGGCGTGGTGCGCGGCTGTTTCCGGAGCAGGCCATGTTCCATGTCCAGGCGGCGATGGCGCAGCGTTCCCTGCTCAAGTGGGACGAGGCGGTGCAAGCCTTCGAACGCGCGGCCGAGCTCGCCGAGGGCGGTTCCTCCGAGTTGGTCAATCACCGCTTTTATTTCCAATACGGCGTCACCCTGGAGCGCGCGGGCCGCCATGAGGAGGCGGGTCGCCAGTTTGAGAAATCGATCACCGTCACCCCGCAGGATGATCCCGAGGCGGCGGCCAGTGCGATGAACTATCTCGGCTACATGTGGCTGGAACTCGACCGCCATCTCGACAAGGCCGGCGAGCTGATCCGCAAGGCCAATGAGCTGCAGCCCGACAGCGCCGCCTACATCGACAGCCTCGGCTGGTGGCATTTCAAGAAGGGGGATTACCCGGCAGCGCTGCGCGAATTGCAGCGTGCCGCCGCCCTGCTGCCTGAACCCCAGGCCGAGGATGCCGAGATCTTTGAGCACCTCGGCCGCGTCCACCTGGCGCTCCGGCAGCCGGAGCAGGCGCGCGCTGTTTTGGAAAAGGCGCGTGCCTTGAACACCCCGGACGAGAGGGTGCGCAAGCGCATTGATGAGGGCCTGAAGGCCGCCGCCGAAGCCGAACCCGGGCGTTGAACTGGGGCGGGAGGCCCTGGCACTCAGCCGACCACGTTGACGGGATTGCCGGCCAGGAAAGCCTGCAGGTTGGCGGCGGTTTGGGCGATGAGGCGGACGCGGGCTTCGCGGCTGGCCCAGCCGATGTGCGGCGTGATCAGGCAGTTGCGGGCGCCGATGAGCGGGTTGCCCGCGCTGGGCGGTTCCACCGACAGTACATCCAGTCCGGCGCCGGCGATGCGGCCGGCATTGAGCGCGTCGGCCAGGGCCTGTTCGTCGACGAGCGGACCGCGGCCGGTGTTGATCAGGAAGGCCCCGGGTTTCATCAGGCCGAGCGTGCGCTCGCCGACCAGATGGCGCGTCGCTTCGGTGAGCGGGCAGTGCAGGCTGATGGCGTCGCTGCGGGCGAAGATCGCGTCGGTCGTGGCCGCTTCGATGCCGTCGGGCGGCGGCGATTTCCATTCGCGGCGCGAGGCGAGCACACGCATGCCGAAGGCCACGCCGATGCGTGCCACCGCGGCGCCGATGTCGCCATAACCCACCACTCCGAGGGTGCGGCCGGCCAGTTCGATGACGGGTTGGTCCCAGTAACAGAAGTCCGGGCAGGCGGCCCAGCGGCCTTCGGCGACCGTGCGCGCGTGGTGGCCGACGTGGTTGGTGAGTTCGAGCAGCAGGGCGAAGACGAGCTGGGCGACCGCCGGTGTGCTGTAACCCGGCACGTTGGTGACGACGATGCCGCGTTCGCGGGCGGCGGCGACATCGACGATGTTGTAGCCGGTGGCGGTGACGCCGATGTACTTCAGGTCGGGCAGCGCGGCCAGCATCTCGCGGCTGAGCGGCGCCTTGTTGGTGATCACTGCCTGGGCGCCGGCACAGCGTGCCACGGTCTCGGCGACCGGTGTGCGTGGGTGGATCACGCAGGTGCCGAGGGCTTCGAGGGGCTGCCAGGAGACGTCTCCCGGATTGGCGGTGTGGGCGTCGAGCAGAACGATCTTCATGGAGTTGCCATGATGGGGAGGCACGGCCGTGGCGCAAACCGAATCCGGGCAAGTCGGCGGTTGCCAGGCGCCGCCGCCGCGCGTACTTGGCCGGTGATGAAAGCCGCCCCATTCCTATTCACCGCCCTCCTGCTTGGCGAGGCCGCCGCGGCCGACTGGCCGGTCTGGCGCGGTCCGAACCGCGACGGCATCTCGACCGAGACCGGCTGGACCCTGCCCGCCGATCCGAAGATCCTTTGGGAGGCCGAGGTCGGCCTCGGCTTCGCCTCCTTCGTCGTTGCCGGCGGTCGGGTGCTCACCACCGGTCATGCCGAGGGTGCCGACACAGTGTTTTGCCTCGACGAAAAGACCGGCAGCGTCTTGTGGAAACACAGTTATCCGGCGGATCTGGGCGACAAGTACTATGAGGGCGGCACCTCGGCGACGCCGACCCTCGATGGCGACAAGGTCTATCATTTGAGCCGCTGGGGCGACCTGTTCTGCCTGGAGGCGGCCACCGGCAAGGTGGTTTGGGAAAAAAACGTCCAGAAAGAGACCGGTGCCAGCCTGCCTGACTGGGGTTTTGCCGGCGCGCCGCTGGTGGAGGGCGACCAGCTCATTCTCAACGTCGGCAAGGCCGGCATGGCGGTCGACAAGGCCACGGGCAAGATCGTCTGGAAGAGCGAGACGGATGCCGCCGGTTATTCGACGCCTTATGCGATCACCTGGCAGGGCAAGCGCCTGGCCGTGCTGGGGTCCGGAACGGCCTACCTCGCCGTCGAGATGGCGACCGGCAAGCCGGCCTGGTCGTACCGGTGGAACACCCGCTACGGGGTCAATGCCGCCGACCCGATCCTGTCCGGAGAGACGCTGTTCATCTCCAGCGGTTACAACAAGGGCTGCGCCCTGCTCAAGCTCGGCGCGGGTGAACCCGAGAAGGTCTGGGAAAACAAGAACCTGAAGAATCAGTTCAACTCCAGCGTGCTGATCGACGGCCATCTCTATGGCATCGACGGCGACCAGAACAGCCGCTGCGCCCTGAAGTGCGTGCGCCTGAGCGATGGTGTCGAACTGTGGGATGCCAAGGAGGTGGGTTTTGGTTCGCTCACCGCCGCCGATGGCCGACTGCTGGTGCTCAGTTCCAAGGGCGAGTTGATCGTCGCCCCGGCCAAGCCGGACGGCTTTGATCCCGAGAGCCGCGCGCAGATCCTCAACGGCAAGTGCTGGAGCGCGCCGGTGCTCGCCAACGGCCGCGTCCTCGCCCGCAACGCCGAAGGCCGCGTTGTCAGCGTCGAGCTCGCCGTCAAGAACTGACGCGCCCGGAGAAGGGGAGGCCCATCGCCTCCGCCACCGCCCACGACCCATGTCCCTGCCCACTGTTCGCTTCAAGCACGCCCGTTTTTCCGCCCGCTTTCCGGAGGCCTACCGCTACTCCCGCAGCCATTACTGGATGGCGCCCGTCGAGGACGAACCCGGCCTGTGGCGGGTCGGCTTCACCAAGTTCGCCACGCGCATGCTCGGCGAGCTGGTCGATTGCGACTGGAAAATCCCCGAGGAGGGCGAGGTCGTGCCTGGCGCCGTGGTCGGCTGGGTCGAGGGCTTCAAGGCCGCCTCCGACGTCTATGCCGTGATGCAGGGCCGTTTTGCCGGTGGCAATCCGCACCTGAAGCAGGATGCCTGCGTCGTCCGCTCCGATCCCTATGAGGTCGGCTGGCTGTATGCCGTGCGTGGCGAGCCGGAGGAGGGGCACCTCGATGTCCACGGCTACATCGAGTATTTGTCCGGCATCATCCAGCGCATGGCCGAGGAAGGTCATGGCGAGGAGGAGGTCGCCGAGGAATGAAGTGCCTTTGCCTGACGGAACCCGCCCGCTCGCGCGTTATGCTTCAACGGACGGTTTGCCAGCGTCCCCCCAATCTCCAGTTCATCCCAGACGCATGATATTTTCCCTCACCCAGCGCATGCTCACCACGGTGGACCCGAAGTGCCTGGCGAAGATCGCCTGGAACTTCGGTTACAAGGGCGCGCGTTCGGTTCTCCTGTTCAAGAAGCGGATGGAGCAGGGCCAGTTCTTCCCGCCCTTCCTGTACATCTCCATCCTCAATTCCTGCAACCTGCGCTGCCAGGGCTGCTGGGTCGATGTCGACAAGCCGCGCGAGGCCATCTCGCTCGACGAGCTCAACAAGATCATTCACGACGCCAAACGCCACGGCAACGCCTTCTTCGGCCTGCTCGGCGGCGAGCCCTTTCTGCACCCGGAACTGCTCGACCTGCTGGCCATGCACCCGGACTGCTACTTCCAGATCTTCACCAACGGCCAGCTCATCACCGCCAAGACCGCCGAAGCCCTGCGCAAGCTCGGCAATGCCACGCCGCTGGTCAGCGTCGAGGGCAACAGCACGGTCAGCGACGAGCGCCGCGGCAACAAGGACGTGCTCAACCGCACCCTGCGCGGCCTGCGCAACTGCCTCGACGCGCGCCTGCTCACCGGCGTCGCCACCAGCCTCTGCCAGACCAACATCAATGACCTGCTCACCCGCGAATGGCTGGAAAAGCTCATCGCCATGGGCGTGCACTACACCTGGTATCACACCTACCGCCCGGTCGGCCCGCAGATCAACGAGCAGCTGGCGCTGACGCCCGATCAGATCACCCAGGTGCGCCGCTTTGTCACCTCGATGCGCGCGGAGATGCCCATCGCCATCGTCGACGCCTACTACGATCACGACGGCCGCGCGCTCTGCCCGATGGCCACCGGCATCAGCCATCACATCGGCCCCACCGGCGGCCTCGAGCCCTGTCCGATCATCCAGTTCGCCAAGGAGAACGTGCGCACCGACCGCGACCTGTTCGATGTCTTCACCGGCTCGGCCTTCCTCAAGGATTTCCGCGAGACCGCCGCCCGTCACACCCGCGGCTGCATCGTTCTGGAGCGACCCGACCTGGTCAAGGAACTCGCCCTCAAGCACGGCGCCGCCGACACGACGATCCGCCAAACCGCCCTGGCCGAGGTCGGGCGCATGCAGCCGCGCACCAGCCAGTGGCGCGAGGAGGAGGAAATCCCCGAACAACACTGGATGTACAAGCTCGCCAAACGCTTCTTTTACCACGACTTCGGCGTCTACCATCAGCTCGACCCGAAGGCGCACTCGCCCTCCGCCTGAGCCGCTACCGTTCCGCTTTCCGATGTCCGACACCCCCACACTTCTCTACTGCCGCTGCGCCTACGCCCAGGTCGTGCCGACCGGCGTCAAAAACGAGGTCCTGCAGCGGCTGGCCGAGTCCGGTGCCAGCTTTGAAATGGTCGCCGATCTCTGCGAGATGGCCGCCCACCGCGATCCGCGCCTGCAGGAACTTGCCGCCACCGGCGGCCTGCGCATCGCCGCCTGCTACCCGCGCGCCGTGCGCGGCCTGTTCCAGCAGGCCGGGGCGCCGCTGGCGGAGGCGGTGGACATCCACAACATGCGCACCGAGGAAGCTGCCCAGATTGCCGCCAAGATGCTCGCTGACGCCGACGTTACTCCCACCGATCCCGCGACCCCATGATCACCCACACTGCCCGCCCGCTGAAGATCGTCCTCTACGAAGGCCGCGGCGCCATCCCGCTGCCGGCCGAAGCCCGCGCCCGCGTGCTCGCCGCCCTGCTCGACAAGGGCTACGCCGTGTCGTGCGTCGGCGCGCAGGGAGGCGCCTCCGCGCGTCCGTCCGACGACCACACCCTGCTCGTGCTCGGCGCCTTTGAGGGGCGCCAGGCACCGGCGGTCGAGGACGTCGAGGGTCGGGTCGCCATCGAGGCGCGCGACATCACCGGCCTGGAAGCCGACGGCGTGCTGTCGCTGGTCGATCAGGCTCGCGGCACGCGGCCGATGAACGAGCCCGGCAAGTGGAAGCCCTGGTTTCCGGTGATCGATTATTCGCGCTGCACGAACTGCATGCAGTGCCTGAGCTTCTGCCTGTTCGATGTGTACGGCGTCAGCGCCGACCACAAGATCCAGGTGCAGAACAACGACAACTGCAAGACCAACTGCCCGGCCTGCTCGCGCGTCTGTCCCGAGGTGGCCATCATGTTCCCGAAGTACCAGGGTGGACCGATCAATGGCGACGAGGTCAGCTCCGCCGACCATGGCCGCGAAAAGATGAAGGTCGATATTTCATCGCTGCTCGGGGGCGACATCTATGCGGCACTCAAGGATCGCAGCCTTGCCGCCAAGAGCCGGTTCAGCAAGGAACGCAGTCCGGACAAGGCGCTCGATGAACGCAAAAAATGCCTGACCAAGCTGGTCAGCGACGGCTTCATTCCCATGGACGTGCTCGCCTCGCTGCCGAGTCCCGACGAGATCCTGCGCAAGGCCGAGGAGGCCAAGGCCAAGGCCGCCGCCGCGCTCGCCGCACAACCCTGACACCGCTTTGCCGTTGCGCGGCTGGCACTTTCCGTGGCAGGCTGCGGTCATGTCCTGTCTGTCTTTTGGTCGCCGTCTGATCGCCCTGTTCGCTCTGCTGGCCGTCTCGGTACGCGCGAACGGCCCGAACGTGCTTTTCATCGCCGTCGACGACCTCGGTCCCGCCCTCGGTTGCCTGGGCGATGCGACGGCGCGCACGCCGCACCTCGACCGGCTCGCCGCCTCCGGGGTGCTCTTTGAGCGCGCCTACTGCCAGATCCCGCTGTGCAATCCGAGCCGCGCCTCGGTGCTCACCGGTCTGCGCCCGGACCGGCTGCAGGTCTACGATCTCGACCGGCACTTTCGCGACAACGCCGCCGATCACGTCACCCTGCCGCAGTTGTTCCGTCGCGGCGGCTGGACCAGCGGGCGCATCGGCAAGATCTACCACTACGATGTGCCTGCGGGCATTGGCACCAACGGCCTCGACGATCCCGCTTCCTGGAACTGGGTGCACAATCCCAAGGGACGCGATGTCGCCGATGAGGCCCTCATCACGAATCCGACACCGCAGAAGAAGATCAGCGCGGCCCTGAGCTGGCTGGCGGCGGAGGGCAGGGACGAGGAGCAGACCGACGGACTCAGCGTCAGCGAGGCCGTGCGTTTTCTGGGCGAGGCGGGCAGCCGGCCATTTTTCCTCGGCGTCGGATTGTTTCGGCCACATACCCCGTACGTGGCGCCGAAGAGGTACTTTGACCTGCATCCGCTCGACGGCGTGCGCCTGCCGGAAGCGCCGACCGATGACCGTGCCGACATTCCTGCGGCGGCCTTCGCCCACAACAACCCAACGCCGCACTACGGTCTCGATGAGGCGACCTGTCGGCAGGCCCTGCAGGCCTACCGCGCCTGCGTGTCGTTTGTCGACGCCCAGATCGGCCGGCTGCTGGAGGCGCTGGAGCGTGAGGGACTGGCGGAACGCACGATCGTCGTTGTCTGGAGCGATCATGGCTATCATCTCGGTGAGCACGGCGGTGTCTGGCAGAAGCGCACGCTGTTTGAAGAATCGGCGCGCACACCCCTGTTCATTCGCGTCCCCGGCGCGCGCGGCAACGGCCGGGTTTGCCGCCGCGTGGTGGAGTTGGTGGATCTCTATCCGACCCTGGCCGATCTGTGCGGCCTGACACCGCCAACGAGACTTGCCGGTCGCAGCCTGCGACCGCTGCTCGACGATCCCGAGGCGGACTGGCGCGAGGCGGCGGTGACCCAGATCCTGCGACCCGGCGATGGCCGGCCGGTCATGGGGCGCAGCCTGCGCACCGCCCGCTGGCGCTACACGGAATGGAACGAGGGCGAGGCGGGGGCCGAGCTGTACGACCACGACGCCGATCCGGGGGAGCACGTCAATCTCGCCGGCACGGACGTGGCGCGTGAGGTGGTCGGCGGGCTGCGCGAGGCCCTGCGCCGCAAGGCGCGCGGCCGGCCGCCGGTCGAGGGCAGCTACCGGCCTGAGCGACTGTGATTCGGCGGTGCCGCTTCAGCGCACCTGCAGCCAGAGCGTCTCCGCGTGATCGAGCAGGGAGGTGCCGCGGCGGTCCTCGCCGCGCAGCGGTGCGAGCACCGGCATGACCCGGGGGCTTTCGCCCGCGCTCCACAGTTCCAGACGCACAAGCGCACCGCCGGTTGGCGCATTGGCGGCGGCCTGCAGCTTGAGTTCGACCTCGCCGCCCTTTTCCGGCACGGCCACCTCGGCGGCCTGCACCCCGGCTGGCAGACCGGCGACGCGTGCGACGAGCGATTCCTTGTGACCGTTGAGCCGTTTCACGGTGAGTTTCACGGAGGCGGTTTTGCCGCGTTCCACCGTGATCGGTTTCGCATCGGCCAGCAGGGCCTCGACAGCGGGCCGCGCCGGGCCGATCTCGAGCACGTAATGACCGTCGGGTTCGCCGAGCTGGAATTGGTCGCTGACGACGACCTGATAGACGCCATCGGCGGCGGCAGTCCAACTCAGGGTCGGATCCGCTTCCTCGCCGACATCGGCGACTTCGCTGAGCACCTTGCCAGTGGGATCCTCGACGCGCAGCAGGGCGTCGAGCGGCAGCCCGAGCCGGCGCGCCCAAACGCTGGCCTGCATTTTATCACCCTTCTTCAGCGTCACGGCAAAGCGGTCGAGGTCACCACGGCTCGCGATGAGGCCGGCGACGACGCCCGGCTGCACCGTGGTGGCCTGCTCCGGTCTTTCGTTGGGCTCCTTTTCCGCTTGGGGTGCCTTGGCGGCAACCCGCACCTGCAGGGGCTGCAGGGCATGGGGTGGCTGCAGCAGAACGACTTCGCCCGCCTGGACGCCCGCCGGTACTTCGGCGCTGTAAGCAGAGGTTTTGGCGTCGAGCCCGACGCCGCTGAGCTTCAGCGCGGTTTTGCCGGTGGCGGCGATGGCGGCCGGGTGCGCATGACGGACGACCGGGCCGGTGCTGAGGTGGAGTCGGTACACCGTGGTGGAGCCGCCGGTGAAGCTGACATTCGCCTGCGGCGGATGCACAAAGCCGGCGATCTGGATCGTGTGGCGTCCCGCCTTGGTGGCGGTGAAGACAAAATCGGGATCGAGGTTGCGGCCGTCGCTGGCGGTGAAGACGCGCGTGCCGGCAGCGTCGAGAAGGTGCAGCATGACATCGACCGGACTGCCGAGGGCATAGGCTTCCACCCGGCCGGCGAGCGTTTGGCCCGCCTTCAGGTCGATGTGGAAATGATCGACATCGCCGCCCGGGTCGAGGCGGGCGTTGACGCAGACCGGCAGCTTGTCGACGGCCATGCCCTTGCCGGCCTCGTTGTTGGGTTCGGTTTCGGCGAGTTCCGTCAGCGTGCCGACGCTGAACCAGCGCGGCGCCGAGGCGCCCTCGGCGTTGACCGCGTACACGAGGTGCAGGCCGGCGGGCGTGCCGGCCTCGATGTGAGCCTGCCACTCGCGCTTCTTGCCGGTCGGCACAAAGACCAGGCCGGGGGTCGGGCAGACCAGGCGGGCGTCATCGACCCGGCCGCCGCCGGCGAGAATGAAGCTGGTGCCGGCGCGACCGCCGGCGGGGAACAGCGAATCAAGCTTCGGGGGTTCGGCAGCGAGCGGCGCGGCGACCGCGCAGAGGGCGATGACGGCGGCGCGCAGTGGCTGGCTCAGGGCGGGGCGGGGGAGGCTCACACGAAGAGCTCCTTGATCGGCTTGCCGCCGTTGACCAGTTGCACGGGGCGACCGGTGGCGGTGTGCAGCACCTGATGGGGATCGATGCCGAGCTTGGTGTACAGCGACACGGCGAAGTCCTCGGGCGAATAGATGTTCTCCGCCGCGTAGTAGCCCTTCGGATCGGTGGCGCCGACAATCTGCCCGCCGGGGATGCCGGCGCCGGCCATGAGCACGCTCATTGCGCCCGGCCAGTGGTCGCGCCCGGCGTCCTTGTTGACCTTGGGTGTGCGCCCGAACTCGCCGAGGCAGACGACCAGGGTGTTGTCGAGCATGCCGCGCTGGTCGAGGTCAGTGATCAGGCCGCTGAGGCCCTGGTCGAGCTTCTGCGCGTAGCTGTCCTTGAAGGTCTTGAAGATGCCGCGGTGATGATCCCAGCCGCCCCAGTAGGCGACCGTGAACGAGACGCCGACCTCGGCGAGGCGGCGCGCCAGCAGCAGGCGCTGGCCGAAGTCGTTTTCGCCGTACATCTTGCGCACGTGCTCGGGCTCCTTGGAGAGGTCGAAGGCGGCCTGGGCGGTGGGCGAGGTGACGAGTTCCATGCCCTGCTGGTAGAACTGGTCGAAGCCGACGGTCGGATCCTCCGCGGCGAGGTCGGGGATGCGGCGCAGGCGGTCGAGCGAAGCGCGCAGTTGGTTGCGGCCGAGGGCGCGGCCTTCGCTCAGATCCTGCGGGATGGCGACGTCGCGAACGCGGAAGGACTTGCTGTTGGGATCGCCGCCAATGACGAAGGGCGCGTGCTGGGCACCGAGGAAGTTGGGGCCGCCGGAGCGCGAAACGCTCGGCAGACTCATGTAGGCGGGCAGACCGCCGCGCACACCGCGTTCGTGCGAGACCATGGAGCCGAACGAGGGATGGAAACTGACGAAGGCGCCGCAGCCGACCGGCACCGGTGTCGGCGCGCCGGTCATCAGGTAGTGATTGCCGCCACCGTGGTTGGGATCCTTGTGGCAGATCGAGCGGACGACCGTGAACTTGTCGAAGGTCTTGGCCAGCGTCGGCAGGGTTTCGCAGAAGTGCACGCCGGGCACGCAGGTGGGGATCGACTTGAATTCGCCGCGGATTTCCTTGGGCGCGTCCGGCTTCGGATCGAAGGTTTCGTAGTGCGAGGGACCGCCGTCGAGCCAGACCAGGATGCAGTTGATCTGATCGGGGCTGGATTTGCCGCGCGCCTGCGCCGCCTGGGCGCGCAGCGCGAGCAGGTCGGTGAAGGCAAGCCCGCCAAGGGCGCCGAAGCCGGTCTGGAGGAAGTCGCGGCGGCCGAGGCCGTTGCAGTTGGTGCGAAGCGGGGTCATGACGGGGGTCCGCCACACTACGGACCGGCTCTGCGGCTTCTTTCCGCAAGGGAATCACCGACCGTCCTTGACGCGCCGGCGCCGGCTCCTATGATGGCGCGCGCCGTTCCGGTCGCTTCCGCGATTCACGCTCACAGAAAACTGCCCCACCCCCATGGCCATCCTCGTTGACACTGACACCCGCATCCTCGTCCAAGGCATCACCGGCGACTTCGGTTCCCGCCACGCCAAAGCTTCGCTCGACTACGGCACGCAGCTGGTGGCCGGCGTGACCCCTGGCAAGGGCGGCCAAACCTTTGATCACGGCAGCCACAAGGTGCCGGTGTTCGACACCGTCAGCGAGGCCGCTCGTGCCACCGGTGCCACGGTCAGCGCGATCTTCGTGCCGCCGCCCTTCGCCGCCGATGCCATCCTTGAGGCGGTTGACGCCGGTTTGGATC
>JAEYYS010000186.1 GCA_023428335.1 Verrucomicrobiota bacterium
GGCTGAGGGGCAGAAGACGGAGCATGGTGCGTTGAGAGTGGCGCAGGGCGCGGCAATTTCAACGCGCAAAGCGTCGAGGAGCGGGGCGGGTCAGCCCTCCGGCGAGGATTCGTCCTGCAGGCCTGGCACGGGGCGGGCCTTGTCGGCGTAGCGATCGAATCGGTTCGACAGGATCAGCAGGGTGGGAGCCCAGAGTCCGACAAAGATGCCAAAGCGCTCGGCATGGGCCTGCTGCTCGGGGTCTTCGCCATTGAGGAACCACCAGATCCAGACGGACAGCAGGATGGAGAGCATGCCGGCCTGGAAGCAGAGCGTGCTGAGGGTGCGGCAGATATGAGGGTTCATGCAAGGGCAGTTTAGCAGGGTGAGCGCAGTGAACTCAAGCCTGTCGTGCGAATCCGGTGTTGATCGACCTCAAGGACAAATTTCAAAGCGTCCATAAACACCCTTCTAGAGATTATCAAAAGTGAGGAAAAGAACAAAAATTAATAATTAATATATTCTTTATAGAAAAAACAAGACTGTTTATGCCTGTTTTCGGGTATTTTTCATTGAATTGATGCGCTTTTAAACATAACTGACGGCGCGCTGTCTAGAGTATTTGATAGCGAGAGCAAAATAATTGCTCCCCCCCCCCACTACCTCATGAAAACTCCCCATTGTTTGAGCCTCTTTGCGACCCGTCTGCGGCGCAATTGGTCGGCGATCTGCCCGGCCCTCACGCTTGTTGCTTTCGCGGTTTCCGCCCAAGCCGAGACGCTTGTCTTTGATGCGAGTGGCAACTTTGTGGCTCCGGCCGGGGTGACCAGCGTCACCGTTGAGGCTTGGGGCGGTGGTGGCGGTGGCGGCAGCAACAGCGGCGCGAGTTCCAGCGGCGGTGCTGCGGGCGGTGGTGGTGGTGGCGGCGGCTACGCCAAACGCGTTGTCGTGCCGGTCACGCCTGGCCAGACCTACAATTTCGTGGTTGGCACGGGGGGTGCCGGCGGCATTCCCAATGGGGTTGCGGGTGGTGACTCCAGCTTTGTCGGTGATGATGGCGTCACGGTACTTGCCAAGGGCGGTGCTGCGGGCATTTCCGGCACCGGTGGCAACGGTGGCGCGGCAGGCACCGGCGATGCTGGCATGAAGTTTGCCGGCGGTAAGGGGGGCAATGGTTCCACCAACGCCGGCGGCGGCGGCGGCGGCGCGGCCCAGTTGAGTGGCGTGGGCACGGCGGGCAGCGCCGGTTCCGGCGTCACGGGTGGCAATGGCGGCTCGCTCGGCGGTGGCAAGGGTGGCAACAAGAACGGCGCGGGCGTGGATGGTTCCAGCCCGGGCGCCGGCGGTGGCGGCAACGGTCGCGATGGTGCGGCTGCCGGCAACGGCGTGGCGGGTCGCGTGGTGATCGCCTACACGGTGCAGGTTGATGCCGTGCAGACCGGCCTGATGCTCGATGAGGACGACGGCTTGGTGGGTGGCGGCATGCTTTATCGTCCGATGCCTGGTGTGATGAACGACGATGGCAATTACTCTTTCCAAGCCTTTGCCAAGATTGGCTCCGGCAACGTCATTGCAGCGAACGATGAACTGTTGCTGACCAACACCAGCGGTGACCTGCGCGTGATTGCCCGCGAAGGCGACGCCGTCGCCGGTGACTACTTCCTCTCTGCCGGTTTCCGGAACGTCCTGCTCTCGCCTCAGGGTCGCACCATTGCGATGAATTCCATTCGCGAAACCCGTGGGTTGGGCGGCCGTGCGGCCGGCATTGCCACCCTGATTTCCCCGGACGGCATCTCGCTTGAGCTCATCAAGCAGACCGGTGAAGATGCCGCCGCCGGTGGCACGGTGGCCACGGTGGGGGCAAATGTCGTGATCGACGATACCGATCGCATCTATTATGTCTTCAACGAGGCTGGCAAGCCTGCGAATCAGGACTCGCGTTTCGACAGTGAGGCGGCGGATGGCAGCAGCAGTGTCTGCCTGGCGAATGAAGGCATGGATGTGGCGGCTGCGACCGGCGACAAGGCTTGGCTCGGTCAGATCGGCAAGCAGATCGCGGCCGGTGGCACGAGCGGCGTTTTCCTGGCCCGCCTGCAGAACAACCCGGCGGACAAGAAGCAGCGCACCCTGGCGGCGGCCAACGAAGCCGTGTTCGAGGCCTCGGTTGCCGACGGCCTGAGCATCGTGCTGCGCAAGGGACAGTCCGTCACGGCGGCGGGCGGCGCGAAGATCCAGACCCTGCATGGGGTGGCGCGCAGTGGCAATGGCAAGCACGCCGTCCTGGCGACTCTGGCCAAGCCGGCGCTGCGCACGGACAACCAGGTCCTGCTCTTTGAAGAGAACGGCCTTCTGCAACTCGTCGCACGCAAGGGCGTGACCGAGATCGCGGCCGGCCTCGCCATCACCCGCTTTGGTCAATATTTTGTCACGAACAATGGTGCGGTTGTCTTTAATGCCTGGTTGGCTGGCGCGAACAAGAACAGCGATGGTGTCTTCTGCCGCTGGACCTCCGAGGGTGGCATCGAGCTGATTGCCCGCGAAGGCGATGTGGCACCGTCGAGCGGACGCAACTACGGCATTCTCAACCGCTTTTCGGTCAGTCCGAGCGGCGCCATCCTGTTCCAGGCACACCTGAGCGGTGCTGGTCTCAGTGGCGCGGTGTACCGACTGATGGGCTCGTCGCTCGAGAAGATTGTCCAGACCGGCGAGGACGTTCTTTTCGAGGGGTCTCCGACTCGGGTTCTGGGTCTTGCGATCCACAGTTCCAGCACCGGTTCGGGTGGTGGTGGCGGCAGTGGCGAGGCGGTCAACGATGTCGGCGCGGCGGTTGTCGCGCTCTCCCTCGGCAACGGAAAGCACGTGAACCGCGTCTTCGAGTGAGTTTCCGGGCAGTGGCCCGAAGTCGCCGTCTCCGTTCGCGGAGACGGCGTTTTTTTAGGCTTGCACCAGGCTGGAGCGCAGGCGCTCGGCCTCAAGGATGGCGCGGAAGCGCCGGCTGTCCTCCTCGCGGCTGGCGCTGACGAGGTTGTAGCGGTACTCGCGCCAGTGCTCAAGCTCGGCCCCGGCGTTCTGTAGCCGCAGGTCGAGCGCCGCCGCGTCCTCGGTGCCGCGGCCGCTCAGTCGCGCGCGCAGTTCCTCCAGCGAGGGGGGCATGACAAAGATGTCGGTCAGGCAGCGGCGGACCAGCTCGTCCTGGCAGGCGCGCACCTGCGCGGCGCCCTGGACGTCGATGTCCATGAAGACATCGATGCCCTGTCGCAGGTTGTCGTAGACATATCTCTTCAGCGTGCCGTACCAGCGGCCATGCCCGCGCGCGTGCTAGAACAGTTCGCCGCGTTG
>JAEYYS010000206.1 GCA_023428335.1 Verrucomicrobiota bacterium
GTGTTGAAGGCGGCCATGGTGCCGCCATCGACGGTAATGCCGGCGCTGTCAGGGATCTGGTGGCTGGCACCGAGCTGCAGGGTGCCGCCGGTGTTGACCACCAGGTTGCCGCCGACCGCGTCGATGCCAGCGGTCTTGGCCAGGCGCAGGATGCCGGCGTTGACAATGGCGTCGCCGGTGAAGCTGTTCGCCTCCGTGCCGCTGAGGGTGAGGGTGCCGTTGCCGGTTTTGACGATCGAGGCGGCGGTCGCGTTGCCGTTGGTGATCATCGGCACGATGTTCAGGTTGGCGCCGCCGCCGGCGATGTCGAAGGTGCGGCTGACCGTGCCGCCGCTGCTGCTCAGGCTGATGACCGGAGGCAGGGGGCCGCCGGCGACGCGTTCCAGGGTCGAACCCGTGCTGCCGCCCGTGCTAACGGTGCCATCGAGCACCAGCAGGCTGCCGCTGGTGCCGCCGCCGAGGTGGATGCGACTGCCTTCCAGGTACAGGCCACCGGCGCCGATGGTCAGGCTGGTGCGATTCGCCAGGCTGCCACCATTGCCGAAGAGGGTGAATCCGTTCGCCACGGCCGTCGCTGTGGTGGCGCCGTTCATGCCGACCAGGCTCAGGCGACCATAGGTTTGTTTTGAACCGCTGTTGCCGACAAAGACGCGGTTTTCGCCGGCGACGAAGCTGACCTCGCCGATGTTCCAGACCGAGTTGGCGCCGGCGTTGAAGGTGCCGCCACTGACGGTGAGGGAAGCGAGGGTTTGGGTCACCGTCGCCGCGGTCGTGTTGGGCGCAGTGCCGTTGAAACCGCTGCCCGCACCAGACAGGCTGACATGCGCGCCGGTGTGGATCTGGTGGGTGCTGTTGATGAAGGTCAAGAAGCCGCCGGTGATCTGGACGTTGCCCGCCAGGGTGGTGGCACCACCGGTTTTGGCCAGGTGCAGGCGTCCGGCGCCGAGCGTCAGCGGGCCGCTGTGGGTGTTGGACAGGGAACCGTCCAAGGTCAGTTGTCCGGCACCCAGTTTGCTCCAGCCGGTGCTGCCGGCCAGCACGCTGAAGATCGTCGCCGCGGCGTCCGTGGTCACGGTCGAGTTGTCGAGGGTGAGGACGCCCGCACCGGTCAGAACGTAAGAGCCGCTGCCGGGTGCGCTGAAGGTCAGGTTGCCGACGCGCACGGCGCCACTGAGGGTGACCGTGCCAGCGGCTTCACTGCCGGCGCCGAAGATGGCGTGACTGCCATCGATCCAGTTTTGGTTCTGCAACGCCTGCGTCTGATTGAACCAGTTCGGTGCGCCTGCGGCCCACGTGCCGGCACCGTCCTGCGGTCCATCGGTTAAGGTCGAGGCATCCCAGACAAAAACATCGCTCCGGCCCGGCAGGGGCAGGCAGAGCAAGGCGAGCAGGCAGAAAGCGCCCAGGCCGCTTCGAAGGCAGGCAGAGGGAAGGAGGGTCATCGCTCTCCCTAGAATGAATTGACGCAGAATTCAATCCTCAGCCGATGTTGCGCCGATACGGGAAACCTTTATTTAATCGCTGTGGGCATCGGTGAAGGTCATGCCCTAGCTGGCGTGCCTGTCCAGATGCGGGGTGGCGATTTTGCCGCGCTGGGGATTCAGGCACTGGACGTCGCCGTACCCGAGGTCGTCGGCGAGGGTGAAGACGACGTTGGGTTGGTCGCCGGCACTCAGCAGGACGGGCAGAACAAGGGCGAGGAACAGCGCTTTCATGGGCGGCAATGAAGCGTGTCAGAAGCGCACATCCGTCACCCAGATCGGGCAGGCGCCCTTTTTCAGACCATGATAAAAGTACAACTGCCAGGTTTCGTCGCCATCGGCGAGCAGCCAGGGGTAGCCAAGGTCTGTGTGCGGATCGCCTTCGATCCGGGGAAACTCCAGGATCACGCGCTCGCGCTGCCATTCCAGGGTGCGCGCGTCGCCGCGCCAGAGCCAGAGGCGACTGTTCTGCGCCGCTGTCTTGGCGCGTTCGGTGGTGAGCACGAAGACTTCCCCTGGCCGGCGCGGGTGGGTCACGGCGCAGGGCGCGGCCAAGCGCGCGGTTGCCGGGTTTTCGGCATCGAAGGGACTCGGGCTTGTGGTCCAGGTCTGGCCCCGGTCGTCGGAGACGGCGAGGAACTGTCGCCCCTCGGCCCCCGGCAGCGCGCCCTTGCCGCCGCGCAGGAAGGCGAGCAAACGGTCGCCCGCGGACACCAGCACGGGTTCAACGGCATACACCTCGCTGATGCGCCGTGGTTCGCCCCAGGCGCGACCGTGATCGGCGGAACTCGCCAACCAGATGCCCTGGGTGTGGGGCGCAGAGCCTGCCCGGTAATGACCGAGTGCCATTAGGCCGGCGCCTTCAACCGGCAGCAGGCTGCCGAAGACGGAGCCGGTCTTGTTCGGGCCGAGCGTGGCGGTGTCGGTGGGCGTCCAGGTCACGCCATCATCGGTCGAGCGCCAGCCGAAAACATGGTTGGACTCATTGGCCGTGTAGGCCATGGCCAGCAGCACCAGGGCGCCGTCGTCGGCGACGCCGAGGGCGAGGTTGCCTGCAGAGGTGTAATCGCGACCGGGGCCGAATTCGCGCAGGATCTGCGGGCTGGAAAAACTCCGGCCGTTGTCGGTCGAACGCGCCACGGCCGGGCAGCCGCCGCCGTGGAAGCCATGGAAGGTGCCGGCGATGCTGGCAAGGATGAGGCTGCCTTGCGGTGTGCGCACGACCTTGTTCCAGGAGAGATGAGCGAAGCGCGGGTCCTCGGGCGCGGGCAGGGCGACCCGCACGGCGGCGCCGCTCGGGTTGCGTGCCGCCCAGGCCGGCACATCGCCAAGGCTTTCCTCAATACGGATGTCATCGAGTTCGATGCCCTGCGCGCCGCCGTTCTGCATCCACAGCAGCTTGCGCTTGGTGGCATGAAAGCAGGGGCGTTCGAGGGTGTGCGACCAAGAAACGGCGCCGTCAATGCGCACGGTGACCTGTCGGCCCTGGAACTCGAGATGCACGTTGCGCCAACCGTTGTCGGAGAGATCCAGTTTTTCCGCCGGCAGCATTTCGTTGAGCCGCCAAGCGCCGCTGACCGGATCGGCGGCGCGACCCTGTTTCTGGCGCTGCGGGTGATTCGGGTCCTTGGAATGCGAGTCGACCTGCAGTTGCACGGCATTGCGCAGCAGCTTGACCCGCAGCATATGGTCGGTGCCGCCAAAGCCGTCGTCGCCATCAACAAAAAACCATAGCCAGCCGTCCGGTCCAAGGTGGCGGTAGCGAAAGCGGATCGACAGATCGGTGCCCACCACCGGCAGGTATACCATGGGCGGGTACTTACCGCCGCTGGCGCCGCGCGTCCACAGGGTGCCAGCGCGCACCTCGGTGTTTTTGTTCGGGATCGCCGTGGTGAAACGCTTGGCGTCAAAGCCGGCGCCGAAGTCCTCCTGAAAGCTGAAGGGCGCGGCACTGGCGATCAGGGGCAGGGCAAAAAGCAGGGCGAGGGATTTCATGGCGGAGAGTTCCAGAGCGGTACGGCAGCGCCCTTGGCGGGCTGCAGGATGAGCGAGCGCAGTTGCAGTCCGCCGGGCGGGGCGTGCAGGCGCAGGTGAATGAGGCTGTCGGACTCGGGCACTGTCACTTCGATTTCCTGCCAGGTGTCGCCGCCGACCAGGTTGAAGCCGACGCGATGGCTGGCAACGAAGTCCTTCTGCCTGGCCGTGCGCCAGGCCAGGGCCGCCCTGCCGGCGGTGGTTGTCTTGACCGACAGTCGCGCCGTCACCGGACCTTGAACCTTGAACTGGCTGCGGGTCAGAAAGGCGTTCCTGGCTCCAGCCTCCGGCTGCAAAACGAGCACGTCCTCGCGAACCACGAGTTTGCCGTTGCGGGCCAGCCAGCCGGCGGCGGGATCGGTCGGTGCGTTCGCCTTGGCGCGCAGGGTCGGATCGACATGATCAGCGAAGAAGCCGCGGTCCTGCTCATTGAAGGGTTCGGCCGGACCCGGGTGGTGCAGGCCCTGACTCCAGTTGCTCAGCCGGGCCTGCAGGCGGGCGGCCAACTGCGGTTGTTCGGCGAGGCGGTTGCGGGTTTCACCTTCGGGTTCGGTGACATCGAAGAGGTAGCGTTCCTCCCTGCCGAGCTGGATGAATTTCCACGGAAACTCAAGCACCGCGGCCTGCGAGCGCCAACGCCAGAACAGATGCTCATGAACTGGTCCAGTTTTTTGACCAGTGAGGTGTGGCAGCAGATCGACTCCATCCAAGTCCTTCAGCGTGCCGGCCTCGCCGGCGCCGGTCTGACGGGCCAGAATCGTCGCGGCAACGTCGAGCGAGCTGACCGGCTGATCGAAGACCCGGCCGGCGGGCAGGGTGCCGGGCCAGGCGGCGACAAAGGGCACGCGCACACCGCCGTCGGTGAGCATGCCCTTTTCGCCGATGAGGGGGCGGTTGAGCGAGCCGTCCCAGGCGCCGGTCTTCAGCGGGGCACCGTTGTCGGCGATGTAAACAATCAGCGTGCGCTGCTCCTGGCCGAGTTCGCGCAGTTTGGCGCGCAGGCGCCCCACTCCTTCGTCCATGGCGGCGATCATGGCCAGGGCCTGGCGTCGCTGCAGCGGCAGGTGGACGGGCGTCTGCGAGAACCAGGGTTCCGGGGATTCCAGGGGAACGTGCGGCGCGAACCAGGGCAGGTACAGGAACCAGGGCTGATTGGGCTGGCGCGCCCGTCGCTCGAGGAAGGCGAGCGCGGCTTCGGTCTGCGAGGTGATGCGAAAACGCGGATCCTGAACAAGGCGCGGCGCGTCGGGATACGGGCTGCCGTCGGGTGCATGCGAGGCGTGATACTGACGCATGGCGCCGCACCAGTACTCGTCGAAGCCGTGCGCATGCGGCAGGAAGCGCGGATCGACCTTTTGGCCGCCGCTTTTGGCATCGCGACTCAGGTCCAAATGCCATTTGCCGCTCATGCCGGTGAGGTACCCGTGGCGCTTGAGTCGCTCGGGCAGGGTGAACACCTCCAGCGGCAGTGGGCCCTTCAGATTGTCGTCGACTCCGAAGCGGTTCTGATGCTGGCCGCTGATGACGCCGGCGCGCGACGGCACGCACTGAGGTCCGGTGACATAGCCGCGCGTGAAACGCACGCCATCGCGGGCGAGTTGGTCGGTCTGCGGTGTGCGGATGTCGGGATCGACCCCCTGGCTGCCGAGGTCGGCCCAGCCATGGTCATCGGTGAAGATGAGCAGCAGGTTCGGCGGTGGTTCGGCCGCAGCAAGAGTGCCGGAAAGTAGCAGAACGAACAGCAGCAGGCGCATGGCGTGACAACGCGGGTACGGTTGGTTTGTGTCAGCCGATGCGACGGGGTCGAGCGGTCTTCAGGCGAGGATTTTGTCGATCACCTTGCAGGGTTCGACACCGGTGAGGCGGAAATCGAGGCCGGCCTGGCGGAAGGTGAGGCGTTCGTGGTCCATGCCCAGCAGGTGCAGGATGGTGGCGTGCAGGTCGGCGACATGAACCTCGTCCTCGATGACATTGAAGCCCATCTCGTCGGTGGCGCCGAGGGTGACGCCGCCCTTCACGCCGCCGCCGGCCAGCCACATGGTGAAGGCCTGCGGATGGTGGTCGCGGCCCATGCTGCGGCCGAGCGAGACGCTGGCCTCGACCATCGGCGTGCGACCGAACTCGCCGCCCCAGACGACGAGGGTGTCGTCGAGCAGGCCGCGCTGCTTGAGATCCTTGATGAGGGCGGCGCAGGCCTGGTCGGTGGCCTTGCAATTGTTGCGGACGTTGCCCTCGACGTTGCTGTGGGCGTCCCAGCCCTCGTGGTAGATGTTGATGAAGCGGACCCCGCGCTCAACCATGCGCCGGGCCAGCAGGCAGGCGCGGGCGAACGACGGCACCTTCGGGTCACAACCGTAAAGCTGCAGGGTGGCGGCGTCCTCCCGGTCCAGGTCCATCAATTCAGGGGCCGAGGCCTGCAGACGGTAGGCCATCTCGTAGTTGGCGATGCGCGTGGCGATCTCGCCGTCGCCATCGAGGCGGAGTCGGCGATCATTCAACGCGTTGATGAGTTCGATCGTGTCGCGCTGGGTGGTGGGAGCGACACCGGTCGGCGTGCTGACATTGAGGATGGGGTCGCCGCTGTTGCGGAAGCGGGTGCCGGAATGCACGCTCGGCAGGAAGCCGCTGCTCCAGCAGGCCGCGCCGCCGCTGATGCCGCTGCCGGTGCTCATGACGACGAAGCTGGGCAGGTCGCGCGTCTCGGCGCCGAGACCGTAGGTCACCCAGGAACCCATGCTCGGCCGGCCGGGCTGCGCGAAGCCGGTGTTCATGAAGATCTGCGCCGGCGCGTGGTTGAACTG
>JAEYYS010000251.1 GCA_023428335.1 Verrucomicrobiota bacterium
TTTCGCCCTGAGGAGGCACCACCGCTGGAACTGGCGCCGGGCGCGCAGCCGCGGGCGTTGTTGACCGTGTGCGATTTCTCGCGGGCGCTGGTGCTGGCGGAGGATGAGCCGGCCGAGGCCTACTTCAGGCCTCCGGCTTCTGGATCGACGGATTGATCTTTTGCAGCGCCTCGTAGAGGGCCGGATCCTGCGGGTGACCATTGTAGAGAATGGCGCCGTCGGGGGCGACCAGGACCATGCGCGGGATGCTGTCGATTTCGAGCAGGCCCGAGAAGGGGCGCTCGCGCGGTTCGACCAGCCAGGGGAAGTCGATGCCCTGCTCGTCGCGCACCTTGGCGGCGACCGCTTCGGCGTTTTCATCGTCCTTGTTCATGCCGATGACGACGACGTCATGCGGTGCCAGTTCGGTGGCCTTTTTCTTGAGGGCCGGCATGAGCTGCATGCACGGGCCGCACCAGGAGGCCCAGAAGTCGATGAGCAGGGCCTTCTTGCCGGCGAGCTGGTCCTTGAGCGTCGTGGCCTCGCCGCTGGCGCTGGTCAGCACCAGGCCGAGGTCGAGCTTGAGGCCGGCGAGCTTGGTTTCGCGGCGGGCCTTTTCGATGAGCTGGAGGAAGAGCGGGCCCTGGCTGGGCGACAGCCACAGCGCTTCGAGGATGTGGGTTTTGAAGGCGGCCTCATCCTTGTTGCCGCGCGCCTGCAGGGCGAGCGTGAACTCGGTGAAGGCGCGGACGTCGTCGGCCGACTTCAGGCCGGCGCTGTCCTTGGGATCGAAGTTGTCGGCGAGGATGCGCATTTCCGGCAGCATCTTGACCAACCAGTCGCTGTCCTGGCGGCGCAGGCCCCAGATCAGCTTGGCTTCGAGGATCTTCTGGCGCGAAATGCCGGCGCGACCGGCTTCCTTGAGGGTGGTGAGCAGTTCCTCCTGACCGAGTTCGGGGCTGAACATGCGCTGCATCAATTGGCCGGGATCCGACGCCTCCTGGGCAGTGGCGGGCAGGGCGAGGGTCAGGGCGGCCAGAAGGGAAAGACGGAGTTTCATGCTCAGATTCATAACGTGTGGGACGCGCCCAAGTTGCCATTCTTCCGCGCCAGCGCCAGTTTGACCACCATGCCCGCCCCGTTTTTCCTCACCGGCCCCACCGCCAGCGGCAAGTCCGCGGTCGCGGTGCTTCTGGCGGAACGCCTGGGCGGCGAAATCGTCAATGCCGATGCCTTCCAGCTCTATGAAGGCATGGACCTGCTCACCGCCAAACCGGGTCCGGCCGAGCTGCCGCGAGTGCCGCACCATCTCTACAGCGTGCTACCGGCCGGCGAACTCTGCGATGCCCAGCGCTACCGCGAGCTGGCCCTGCCGGTGCTGGCGGACATCGCGGCGCGCGGTCACACGCCGATCGTGGTCGGCGGCTCCGGCCTATACCTGAAGGCGCTGTCGCACGGCCTCGCCGAGCTGCCGCCGGCCGATCCGGCCCTGCGCGCCGAACTGGCCGGCTGGAGCCTGGAGGCCAAGCGGAGCAAGCTGCTTGAACTCGATCCGGACGCGGCTGCCAATGTGCCCCTGGCGAATCCGCGCTACGTCGAGCGCGCCCTGGAAATCTGCCTGCTCACCGGCCGGCCGCAGTCGCAACTGCGCCAGACCTTCGCCCAGGTGCAGCCGCTCGGCAGCGGCGTGACGCTTGACCTGCCGCGCGCTGAACTGCATGAACGCATCCACCAGCGCCTGCAGGCGATGGTCGACGCCGGCCTGCTCGAAGAGGTGCGTGCGCTGCCGGAGATTGGTCCGACTGCGGCGCGGGCCATCGGCCTGCGCGAGCTGCGCGCCCACCTGGCCGGCGAACTGTCGCTGGAGGAAGCCCTGGAAGCGATGGAGGTGGCGACCCGGCGCTACGCCAAGCGCCAGCTCACCTGGTTCCGGCGCGAGACCTGGTTGCAAAGCATTTGCCTGCCTGCCGGGGCCACGGCAGAGTGCGCGCTCGACCTCATCCTGCCCCACGTCCCATGCCTGCCGAATCCACCGCCACCGTCCACGTCAACCTAGGCTCACGCAGCTATGACGTCGAGGTCGGTCCAGGCCTGCTCGACCGCCTTGGGGCGGTGGCGGTCGCCAAGTTTCCAGGCCGCGCGCGGGTGGCGGTCATCACCGATTCGAATGTCGGTCCGCTCTACGCCGACCGCGCCCTCGCCAGTCTGCGGGCCGCGGGCCTGCAGCCGCACCTCATCACCGTGGCGGCCGGCGAGGCCTCGAAGTCGCTGTTGGTCGCCGAGACTGTCTGCGGCGAGATGGCGCGCGCCGGTTTGGATCGCAAAAGCTTCGTGGTCGCCCTCGGCGGCGGTGTCATCGGTGACCTCGCCGGTTTCTGCGCGGCGATCTACCAGCGCGGCATTCCCTACCTGCAGGTGCCGACGACGGTGCTGTCGCAGGTCGACAGCTCGGTGGGTGGCAAGACCGGTGTCAACCTGCCCGACGCGAAGAACATGGTCGGCTGTTTCCATCAGCCCGCCCACGTGCTGGCCGACACCGCGACGCTGGCGAGTTTGCAGAAGCGCGAGTGGAACGAGGGCTTTGCCGAGATCATCAAGCACGCCTGCATCCGCGACGCCGCCATGCTGGAGGTCATCGAGGCGGTGGCCGACGGCCGCGGCGATCTCGCCGAGTTGATTCGTCGCAACGTCGCCATCAAGGCGCGCATCGTCGAGGCTGACGAGCATGAGACGAGCGGCCTGCGCGCCCTGCTCAACTTCGGACACACCCTCGGTCACGCCGTTGAGGCGGCGGCCGGTTACGGCGGCCTGCTGCATGGCGAGGCGATTTCGCTCGGCCTGCGCGCCGCTTTGTCGCTCTCCTGCCAGCTCTGCGGCCTGCCCGCGGCCGACGCCGCGCGCGTGCTCGGCCTGCTGCGCCGCTTCGACCTGCCGGTGGTGCTCGACCGCGCGCTCGCCCCGGAGGAAGTGCTGCGCATCGCCCGCATGGACAAGAAGTTCGAGGCCGGCCAGATCCGTTTTGTGCTGCTGCGCCAGTTGGGCGACGCCTTTGTCAGTCGCGAGGTCGGCGAGGCGCATCTGGCCGCGGCGCTGGCCGAACTGGAGACGGAACTTCCGTGAATTTGTCCATTGCATCCATACGTTGATCTTTCACTGTCCACCATCATGCCCAAAACCAGCCTCACTCCGAACGAAGTCAAAGAAATGCTCCTGCTCGCCGCGGAGCGCATCATCGCCGCTGAACCCGCGCTGTCGGAAGCCGACCGCAACCTGGGCGACGGCGACCACGGGCTGGGCATGCAGCGCGGCATGACCGCCGCCAAGGAAAAGCTGAACGAGGGCGAGGCCGCCTCGGTCGAGAAGGCCTTCAGCAATGTCGGCATGGCGATGATGAGCAGCATGGGCGGCGCCTCGGGCGCCATCTTCGGCACCTTCTTCCGCAGCGGCGGCAAGGCGCTCGCCGGCAAGGACACGCTGGATGCCGCCGGCCTGGCCGCCTTCCTGCAGGCCGGTGTCGAGGGCGTCAAGCAGCGCGGTGGCGCGGCGGTTGGCGACAAGACCGTCGTTGATGCCATGCAGCCCGCGGCCGAGAAGGCCGCCCAGGTGGCCGACCAGTCGCTGCCGGAAGCGGCCGCCGCCATTCATGAGGCCGCCCTCGGTGGCCTCGAAGCCAGCAAGAACATGATCGCCAAGTTCGGTCGCGCCAAGACCCTCGGCGAAGCCTGCCTCGGTCATCCGGATGCCGGCGCCCTTTCGGTCACCGTCATCCTCGGTGCGATGAAGGATTACATTGCCGCCTGAACCCCGGCCGGCGCGGCACGTCATGACCCTTCGTCCCGCGCTGCTCCGCCTCTGGCGCCTCGGTCTGCTGGTCGCCGCCGTGCTGCTCCTGCGCGCGGCGCAGGACCGTCGCGATGCCGATGACGCGGCGCTGACGGTCGAGCGCGTGCGCGATTTCTTTCCCGCGGCCGAACGCTTGGAGCCGGTCGATGCCGCCGGTCGCCAGGAGGTGCGCGCGGCCGATGGCGCCCTGCTCGGCCGTGTCACCACGACCCTTCCGGAATCGAAACGCATCATCGGTTATTCCGGGCCGACCCACAGTCTACTCGCCTTCGATCCGCAGGGGCAGATCCTCGGCCTGCGCGTGCTGCGCAGCCATGACACGTCCGATCATTTGGCGGAGGTGGTGGCCGACCGCGCCTTCTTCCGCCAGTTCACCGGTCACAAGCCCGAGGCCCTGGCTGAACGGGAACTGCACATGGTCACCGGGGCGACCCTGACCAGCACGGCCATCGCCGAGGGTGTGCTCGCCCGGCTCGGCGCCGCGGCGCAGGTGTCGCTGCGGTTCCCGGACGAGATCACCCTCGAGGAGGTGCGTCGCCTTGAGCCCGCGGCCGAGAGCCTCAAGGAAAACCGCGGGGCGGTGGGCGGCTGGCAGGTGCTCGATGGCAAGGGCAAGCGCCTCGGCATCGCCGTGCGCAGCTCGCCGGTGACCGACACCCTGATCGGTTACAAGGGACCGACCGACACCCTGCTGTTGCTCGATGCCGAGGGTCGCACCCTGCGCGGCTTGGCGGTGCGCAAGAGCTACGACACGGGTCGCTACGTCGGTTATGTCACCGGCGACCGCCACTTCCTCAAGTCGTTCAACGGTCGCAGTCTGGAGGAGCTGGCCTCGCTCGACTTCAAGCAGGCCAAGATCGAGGGCGTGTCCGGGGCCACCGAAACGAGCTGGTCGATCGCCGAGGGTCTGAAGCGGCGGGCGGGCGACCTTTTGACTCGTCGCCCGGCCGGCTGGCTGCGCGAGATTCGCTGGCGCTGGCAGGACACGGGCCACGTGCTGATGATCGCCTCCGCCCTGCTCATGGCCTTCACCCGCCTGCGCGGCGTTCCCTGGCTGCGCCACCTGCATCATGCCGGTCTCGTCGTCTATGGCGGCTTCATCGCCGGCGAACTGCTCTCGCAGGGCCTGCTGGCCGGCTGGGGGGCGCATGGCACGCCCTGGCGCAGCGCTCCCGGCCTGCTGCTGCTGGCCGCGGTCGCCCTGCTGGCGCCGGTGTTCAGTGGTCGCCAGCTCTACTGTCATCACCTCTGTGCCCACGGCGCCCTGCAGCAGTTGCTGGCGCGGCGCCTGCCCTGGCAGCTGCATCTGCCGCCCGCGATCGAGCGCTGGCTGACCCGGCTGCCCTTCGCCCTGCTCGGCCTGGTCCTGGCCAGCGTCGTGCTCGGCCTGGGCATCGATCTCAACGCGCTGGAGCCGTTTGACGCCTACCTGTTCCGCGTTGCCGGCTGGGCCAGTCTGGTGCTGGCCGTGCTGGGACTGGTGGCGGCCCTGTTCACGCCGCTGGCCTACTGTCGCTACGGCTGCCCGACCGGCGCCCTGTTCAAGCTGCTGCGCGTGGCCGGTGCCGGCGACCGCTTCGGCTTGCGCGACGCCCTGGCGGCGCTGGCGCTGGCTGCTGCGGCTCTGTTGCTCTGATCAGCTGCGTTTGCGCCGGCCCTGGCTCGGCCCCATCTTGCGGTAGAGGGTGGCGAGGCTGACGCCGAGCATGGCGGCGGTTTTCTCGCGCGAGCCGCCGTTGTGCTCCAGGCTGACCTCAATGAAGCGACGCTCCTGCTCGCGCAGGAAGTCATCGAGCTTGCCGCCCACCGGCAGGTCGGTCGGGGGGGCGTCGCTGCTTGGAGGCGAAGCGACAGGTTCCGCAGCGGGCTCGGTGGAGGATTGCTGGGACGCGTCCACCGGGCCGAGTTGTCGCAGGCAGCGCTGTAGAGCGGTCACCAGTTCGGCCGGGGCGACCGGCTTGAGGAGGAAATCGCGCGCCCCCAGGCGCAGGGCCTGGATGACCGCTTCCGGGCTGCGCTCCGCGGTGATCATGACGGTGGGCAGGGCGGGGAACTCGCGCTGGCAGACCGCCAGCACCTCCATGCCGCTGTCCGGGCCGATGTGGTAGTCGACCAGCGCCAGGTCGGGCTGCCAGGTGTGCAGGGCCTCAAGGCCTTCCGCCACCGTGGTGCGGCCGCAAACCTCACAGCCCGCGCCCCGGCAAATGCGGGTGAGCATTTCCAGCAGGGCGGGTTCGTCGTCGATGATCAGCAGGCGTGCCATGGTCGTGTCACGGCGGGCGGGTGGTTGCGCCTGCCTTGGTAACAGTCCGACGATGGTGTTTCTAGCCTTAAAAGAAGATGAAGAAGTCTGGAGAACCCCCGGCGTTGAGCCTCAAAGTCGCTCCAGCGGGTTGCCGCGCTCCTGCAGGGGCAGGGCGACGACGGCGCCGGCTTGGCGGTGCGATTCGAACACGCCGGCAATCATTTCCAGAATGACACGACCGTCGCCGGCCGAGCAGAGCGGTTCGCGTGCCTCGCGCATGGCGGCCATGAGGTCGAGCGCCGGCGCCAGGTGGCCGCCGACCTGTTTGCGGATGTCGGCCAGGGGTTCGGGTACGCCGATTCCGCCGCTGGTGACGGGTTGCCAGGCGGTGAGTTTGGCATCCGGTCGGAACGGGCTGCCGGTGCGCAGGTGGATGAGCGGTTCGGCGTCCATGCGCAGGTCGAGCACGCCTTCGGTGCCGATGATTTGCAGGCCGAAGCCGGATTCGCGCACGCCGGCGTTTTGCACGGAGTCGAAAAAGGCGGGCAGGCCGTCGGCCATCTCGAAGCGGGCATGCACCTCGTTGCCGCCGAGCCGGCCCAGGCCCTCGGAGCCCTCGCCAACATCGGCGGCGGTGATCGGTCGGCCCTGCTGGAGCACCGTGGCGCTGCAGGTTTTCGGCGCGCCGGCGAAGTGATGGATCAGGTTGAGGATGTGGCTGCCGAGCACCCAGAGGTCGAGTGAGCCGCCGCGGGCATCCTCCTTGCCGCGGGCGCGGTATTCCAGCACCCGGCCGATGGCGCCCTCGCGCACCAGCTTGACCGCCACCGGCAGGGCGGGGTGGTAGCGGTTGCGATGGGCCAGAGCCAGGCGCAGGCCGGTGCGCTGGCAGGCGGCGACGATTTCGTCGGCCTCGGCCAGGGTCCGGCAAAAGGGTTTCTCCATGTAGATGCCGCGCACGCCGGCGGCCGCGGCGGCGAGGGTCATGGCATGGTGCTGATCGACATGACGCGGTGCGATCACCGCGATGTCCGGGTGCAGCTCGTCGAGCATCTGCCGGTAGTCGGCAAAGCCGCGCACGCCGCCGAGGCGCGCCTGCGCTTCCGTCAGGCCCTTGGCATCGGCATCGGCGACGGCGACCACCTGCGTGCCGGGCACGTTGCGCCACATCGTGTCGAGACCGTGGCCAAAGTTGCCGCGGCCGGTGTGGCCGATCACGGCGACCCGCATGGGGGCTTCGGCGGCGCGGCCGCGCACGCTGGCGAGGGCGGCGGCGGCGCCGAGGAAGGTGCGCCGTTTCATGGCGCTTCCTGTTCGACGGTCTTCTCGATCTTGATCTTTGGCAGGTTGCCACCGACGCGATCAAAGAGATCGCTGAAGAAATTGCCGCCTTCGGTTTCCTTGTGATGGCGCAGGTACAGACCGGCGAGGAAGGCGGCGACGAAGAGGGCAATGACGATGGCCGCCGTGGCGCAGCCGCTGCCGCTGGTGTCCGGGTAGGAGGTCACGCGCACGGCGCGGCTGCGTGGCGGGGCCGGAGCGCGGTAGTTGCGCTTCGGCATCGGCGGCGGTGCTTCCGGAACCGGCGGCACTTCCGGCACCGGCACGTGAATCACCTCGGGCTCCACCAGCGTTGCGGGGGCTTCGCCTTCATAATACACGGCCTGGACATCGCCAAAAGCGACCCGGTCGCCCTCACTGAGCCGGGCTTCCTCGATCTCGACGCCGTTGACGCGGGTGCCGTTGCTGGATTTCTGGTCGGCGACGAAGCAGCCGCTGTCGCTGAGTTCGATGACCGCGTGATGGCCGGAAACCGAGGGGAATTCGAGCACGACGACGCTGTCCGGGTGGCGGCCGATGGTGGTGGTGCCCTCTTCAAGGGAGTGGGTGAAGACGGAGCCGTCGTCGAGGTGGAAGACAAGGGTGGGCATGATCGGCGGGAGCTGAAGCTGGCGGTGCAAACGCAGGTTCCGGACCGGGTTTGCAAACAGGCCACACAGAATCTTGGCTTTTTCACGATGCAATGTCTATGTTCGCGGAGTAGTCTGTTTTGCGCTACCGCCTGCCATGAATCCCCCTGCTGCCTTGAAGAGCTGCCAACGTCGCCGTTTTCTCGCCGGCCTGCTGCTCGCCGCCCTGCCGGCGGCTGCCGCCAAGACCGAGGATGAGGCGGAGGCTGCCGCCACGGCCCTGGCGCTCGATCAGGAAGGGGCTGGCTACGCCTTCCGGGCCGAGACTTGGGTGGCGCCGCTGCCGGCCGAACTCGGCAAGGCGGTGCGCCTGCAGCTGTTCAAGGGCAACGAGTACTGCATCGCCGTGGCGGTGCCGCGCGGCTCCGGCATCCATGTCACCGGCGCGGTGCTCGACTTCAGCGGCGAACCCGTGGGCGAAATCCAGCCGGTGCTCGATGGCTGGGGTTTCCTGCTGTTCTTCAAGCCAAAGAAAACCGGTGTCTACGTGGTGACCATCCGCCAGGATGAGACCGGTCGCCGCCGCGACACGAGCTGCGCGGTCGCCATCGGCTACAAGTGAGGTGTTGAACAAGTGCCGCTGTGCCGGCGTCCTACTTGGCAGCCATGAAAACGGTCCTGCTTGCCCTGCTGGTCGCCCTGTCCGTGGCGGCTGAGACACCTTTTACCCTGACCACCCTCGATGGGCGCAGCTTTCGCGACTGCGTCATCGTCCGCGTCCACCCCGATGGGCTGTCGTTCCGCCATGCCAGCGGCGCGGCGCGGGTCGAGTGGCAAGCCCTTGATCCCGCCCTGCGTGCCCGCTTCGGCTTCGATCCGCAGCGGGCCGAGGCACATCGCCAAGCCTTGCTTGCGGCGCAGGCCGAAGCGAAGGCACGCCAGGACC
>JAEYYS010000294.1 GCA_023428335.1 Verrucomicrobiota bacterium
CGCCAATCACCGACCGCGTCAATGCCCTCGCCTTCCATCCCGATGGCAAAACGCTCGCGGTCGGCAGCGGCGAACCCTCGCGCTCGGGCGACCTGACCCTCTGGAACCTCGCCGACGGCCAACTGGCGGCGCGCTGGGACGAGGTGCATCTCGACAGTGTGCTCTCGCTCGACTTTTCCCCCGATGGCAAACACCTCGCCAGCGGCGGGGCCGACAAGGCCCTGCGCGTGCTCGACGTCGCCAGCGGCAAGGTCGTCAAGGTCTTCGAAGGTCACACCCACCACGTGCTCGGCGTGTCGTGGCGGGCCGATGGGCGGCTGCTGGCCAGCGCCGGCGCGGACGCGGTCGTCAAGGTCTGGGACTGGACCACGGGCGAGCGCCGACAGAACATCGCCGGCTGGGACAAGGAAGTGACCGCCGTGCGCTACCTCGGTGGCAGCGACCTGCTCGCCACCTGCTCCGGCGACGCCAAGGTGCGCCTGCTCGATGGCGCCGGCAAGGAAGTGAAAAACCTCACCGGCGCCGGCGACTTCCTCAACAGCCTCGCCACCACCCCTCAGGGAGGCTGGCTCATCACCGGCGGCCAGGAAGGCCGCCTGCACGCCTGGCTCACCCCCACCACCAGCGCCGTGGCCGTGGAGCTGGGGGCGCCGTAAGGTTTTTGTTCTTGGACTGCGGCAACCCTGTTGCGGCGTGGGGGCTGGCACAGGAAGCTTTGCGTCAAACTGCCGTTGTGCGGCGTGTATCCACCCGTGTCATCACTGAATTGCGTGAGGCATGAAAACCCCCGCCCCAAGCAAAATTCTTCCTTGAGAAACGAGCGAACAGATAATTCCCATCTCGGTCCAGTCCTGCATTCTCACTGCTTGTTGCAGCATCAATACGCTTGGCGACGTCAATCGCATCCGCCAGCTCCACCGTCACTTTAAAGTCATGCTCAAACGGCCATTTTTGCTGCGCAACCCAATTGCCTTCGATCGTGGTAGTTGGCACTTTTGCCGCGATCTGGTAGGGTGGTGCGTTAACCATCCATTCACCGACGCGAAAGTGCCGATAATGCAACTCCCCGTGTATCGTTGGGCCATGCCCCAACTGGACATCTGGCGTTGAAACACAACCTGCAAGAATCAAACAAGCCAAGATTTGGGCTGTGCGATGCCACTTTGGCGGATTTTGACATGGGAAACTCATGTGCGTCAATCACTTGCCAAGTCAATGCTCCTGCGGCGACAACCCATCTGCTAGCAGGCTTCGTCAAATGCTCAAGTGACTCCGGATCCATGCAGGATCTCGCCTCAAATCGACCACTGCCCAAACCACGGCCCGTTTATTTTCAACGGTGTAAAAGATCCCATAAGGAAAAGCACGGCTTAGCAGCCGGTGATAATCGCGATAAACCATACTGTGCACACCCGCTGAAATCCTGAGACCTTCAATGTCGCCCCTGAGACAGGTGAGGAAATAGTCGCCCAACCCGGGTTCTTGAGCCTCGTAGAACAGGAATCCCTCGTTCAGATCCTGGCAGGCCTCCTCGGAGATCTGCAGGTGGATCATGGCCGCCCCAGGGTCGATTTCACCGCATCCCAGTCCACCAATCGCGACGCCCCATCGCGAACACGAGCGCGGCGCTGATCGAGCAGATCCTTCTGCTCTTGAGGAATCTCAAGCCGGTCAAAACGCCCGCGCAGATCCTCCCAGATCGCTTCCATGATTTGAAGCTTCTGCTCCACGGGCAGCTTTTGGACATCTTGCGCAGTCATGTTTGAAGTTTATTCGATTCCCACGGCAACGTCATCCCCTTTTTGAAGAGCCCCACCCAGCGGCTGTTTGCCTGCCAACAGCGCGAGAGGGGAGCGCGGGCACTCTTCCGCTTCATCCGTGCGAGCCTTGGATCGCCCCCCGAGGCCGGCAGCGCGCGCCAGTGTCCTTGTGCTCCAGTCCTCTGGAGCTCTGGCAAACCCGGGTGGATGGGCCAAAACGGCTCCGAGTCCCTGCACACCGGTTTGCCACGCCGAGCGCGACACTCTCTGCCTTCGCTCCCGGCGCTCCGCCCCCACAAACCCGCTTTTCATCCGGCGGGTTTGCGTCATGGTGGGGGTTCTCCACCATGAAAACCCGTGTCTTCCTTGCCTCCCTGCTCTGCGCCCTGTCCCTGCCGGCCCTCGCCGACGACGGCTTCACGCCTCTGTTCGACGGCAAAACCATGAACGGCTGGAAGAACCCCTATGAGTGGGGCCAGATCGAGGTGGTCAACGGTGAGATCCATCTGACCGGCGAGAAGAAGTTCTTTGTCGTCACCGAAAAGACCTACAGCGACTTCGTGTTTGAAGGCGACATCCTGCTGCCCGAGGGCAAGGCCAACAGCGGTTTCATGTTCCGCGCCCATGTCCAGCCCAACAAGGTCTTCGGCTACCAGGCCGAGGTCGATGGCGACGCCAACCGCAAGTGGTCGGGCGGCCTCTACGACGAGGGCCGGCGCATGTGGTTCATCAGCCCGATCAAGGGCGATAAGGCCAGCGAGGCCGCCTTCCGCGCCCGCGCCGGCGAGGCCTTCAAGCGCAACGACTGGAACACCTACCGCATCACCTGCCAGGGCAAGCGCCTGAAGATCGAGGTCAACGGCGTCGTCACCACCGATGTCGAGGACGCCATGGATGCCAGCGGCGTCATCGCCATCCAGCACCACGGCGAAAAGGGCGCGACCTACAAGTTCCGCAACCTGCGCATCAAGGAACTCAAGTAAGCCCGGCTCTCTCCGCCCCCAGCTCTTCGCTCATGAAAGACGATCCCTCGGTGCCTGCCGACGCGCGTTTTGAGACGCGCGCGATCCACCTCGGCCAGGACTATCGCGCCGAGACCGGCGCGGTGATCCCGCCGATCTACATGACGTCGACCTTTGAGACGGGCAATCCGGGGGCCTTCGACTACACCCGTTCGGGCAGCCCGAACTTCCGCAACCTGCAGACCACCCTCGCCAGCCTGGAGAACGCCCGGCACTGCACGGTCTTCGCCAGCGGTGTCTCGGCGATCACCGCCGTGGTCTCCGGCCTGCAGGCGGGCGATGTCATTCTCTCCGAACAGAACATCTACGGCTGCACCTACCGGCTGTTCGAGCGGGTGCTGCGCAAGTTCGGCGTGCGCATCGAGTACGCCGACCTCGCCGATCCGGCGCAGTACGCGCGCATCGCCGAGTTGAAGCCGGCCCTGGTCTGGCTGGAATCGCCCACCAACCCGCTGCTCAAGGTGCTCGACCTGCGCGCCCTGGCCGACGCCGCGCACGCGGTGGGTGCGGCGGTGGTGGTCGACAACACCTTTGCCTCCAGCGCCCTGCAGCAGCCGCTCGACCTCGGCGCCGATCTGTCGCTGCTGAGCACGACCAAGTACACGAACGGCCATTCCGACTGCCTGGGCGGCGCGGTGTGCAGCAACTCGGATGAGTGGCAGGAGAAGATGATCTTCGCGCAGAAGGCGCTCGGCCTGCAGCCGAGTCCCTTCGATTCCTGGCTGGTCTCGCGCGGGGTCAAGACCGAGGCCCTGCGCATGGAACGGCACAGCGCCAATGCCCTGGAGCTGGCGCAGCGGCTGGAGGCACGCGCCGGCGTGCGCCGGGTCATCTACCCCTTCCTGCCCTCGCACCCGCAGCACGAGCTGGCCAAGCGCCAGATGCGCGCGGGCTCGGGCATGCTGCTGGCCGACTTCGGCCACGGTTTCGACGAGGCGCTCGCCTTCATCCGTCGCCTGCGCCTGTTCACCCAGGCCGAAAGCCTCGGCGGCATCGAATCGCTCGTCTGTCATCCGGCCAGCATGACCCATGCCTCGGTACCGAAGGCGGTGCGCGAAGCCGTTGGCGTCACCGACGGCCTGGTGCGGTTTTCGGTCGGCATTGAGCACGTCGAGGATCTGTGGGCCGACCTCGAGCAGGCGCTGGCCTGAGACCTCAGGTTCCGATCAGGGCGTAGACCTCGACCGGTTCCGGCTGGCCCTTGACCGGGTGGATGCCGGCGGGGCGATAGTGGCGCAGGCCGTCCGGCCAGCCCTGGATGAAAGAGGCGCTGACCAGCACCGGCACCTGCAGCGTGCGGGTCAGGCTCTCGATGCGGAAGGTGACATTGACCTCCTCGCCGACCGCGGTGTTGACGCCGCGGCCCATGGCGCCGAGGGCGACATCGCCGATGTTCATGCCGATGTGGCAGTGCACCTCCAGATTCATCTGTTCGCGCAGCTGGGTGCGCACGGGCGAGTCGCCCGCCGCCGGATCACTGAGCAGGCGCGCGGCCTCGGTGGCCTGGGCGCGCACCTCGGCGGAATCCCCGGCCCAGTAGGCAAAGACGCCGTCGCCAATGAACTTGTCGATGATGGCACCGCGCGGCTTGAGGATGCGCTCGCAATCAGCATACCACTCGCGCAGCATGGCGGCGACCTGCTCGGCGCTGAGCCGGGCGGAGAGGGCGGTGAAATTGCGCAGGTCGCCGACCAGCAGGGTGGCCTTCACCGTGCGCATGGGCAGGGCGACCGTGTGCAGCATCTGGGTGCCGCTGGGTTCGGCGGCCGGGGTGGCGTCGACGGTTTCAAACACGAAGACGCAGGCACCCACCTGGATGCGGTCGCCATGGCGCAGGGCGCGGGCGGTGGTGACGGCGACGTCGTTGACGAAGCTGCCATTGGCGCTGCCGAGGTCGGCGAGCCAGTACAGGTTGCCGTCGCGGCGAATCGTCGCGTGCTGGCGCGAAACCCCGCCGTCGGTGAGCCGGATGCTGGCATCCTGGCTGCGGCCCAGCAGGTTGAAGTCCTCGAGGGAGAACTCCAAACCCCGGTCCTGGGCTCTGAGATAGGCGGGCATAAAGGAAAAGCTGTTGAAGCAACTGGCGCGCCGGAAGTCAAGTTTCCAACGGTCGCCGGCAGCAAAATAACGTCGCCTGGACCGGTTTCCGTGCGTGCCAGGCGTGTCAGTGCCCAAAAAGAGCCGGATGCGACACAGCGGCGACGTCTTGCGCGGCGGCGGAGGCCCGCGTAGGGAAGGCGCCATGCATTGGCGCATCATCACCGTCGGCAAGCCGGCCCTGCCCTGGGCGCGCGCCGGTTTCGAGGACTATCTCGGCCGCCTGCGCCGCGCGGCGCGGGTCGAGCACGTGGTGGTGAAGGAGGGCCCGCGCGAGCAGGTCGAGGCGCAGTTGCTGCAGGCGAGCACCGGCAGCCTGCGTCTCATCCTCGACGAGCGCGGCAAGGCCCTGCGCAGCCTGGAGCTGGCCGATTGGATTCGCCGGCGGGATCTGGAGGGGGTGAAGCGGGCCAGCCTGCTGATTGGCGGCGCCAACGGCCACAGCGAGGCCCTGCGCGCGCAGGCGGACGCCTGCTGGACGCTGTCGGCCTTCACCCTGCAGCATGAGGTGGCGCTGGTGGTGGTGGCCGAGCAGTTGTACCGGGCCTACTCGATTCTGCGCGGCGAGCCCTACCACCGCGAGTGAGGGCGGTCGCGGCAGAGCGATCGGCGAGCGGCCGGAGCGAGCCACGCTGAAAACACAATGGGGCGGAGGCTTGCGCCCCCGCCCCGTGTGGAATCGGTCGGATCAGATCTGCACCTGCTTGGCGGCGGCGATGGCGGCTTCGGCCTTGCGCGCCTCGAGATGGGCGTCGAGGACCTGGCGGCGCAGGCTGGTGCCGCTGCGGCGGGCGTACCAGAGCACGAGCGGCGAGGCGATGAAGATCGACGAGTAGGTGCCGAGCAGCACGCCAAGGGTGATCGGCAGGGCGAACTCAAGCATGGACGGGTTGCCGAGGAAGAGCAGCACGACCATCGGCGCCAGGGCGGTCGGACCGGTGAGCAGGGTGCGGCTGAGGGTCTTGCAGATCGCCTCGTTCATCAGGTCGCGGATGCTGCCACTGCCACCGCGCTGGATGGTTTCGCGGATGCGGTCGAAGACGACGATGGTGTCATTGATCGAGTAACCGGCGATGGTGAGCATGGCGCCGACGTGAATGAGCGAGAGCTCCTGGCCAAACAGCACGCAGAGGCCGGGCACCATGACCACGTCGTGGAAAAGGGCAACCAGGGCGCCGACGGCGAAGGCGAACTCGAAGCGGCAAATCAGGTAGATGAAGATGCCGACGAGGGCGAGGCCGAGGGCGATGAGCGAGACCTGGGCCATCTCGGAGCCGATGAGGGCGCCGACGGTGCTGAGCTGGGTGCCCTGCACGCGGTCCTTGAAGCGTTCCTTGACGGCGGCCTCGATGACGGGGCCGGCCTTTTCCTCGCTGCGCACGGCGATGACATCGCCGCCGGCGGCATTGCCCTTGCGCTGCGGGTAATAGCTGCCGAGGGCGGAGCCGTCGGGCTGCTTGAGTTCCTTGAGCAGGCTGTCGAGTTCGGCGTCGCTGATGTCCTTGCCTTCTGCCAGCTCGATGTGGGTGAGCGCGCCGCCGCGGAAGTCGATGCCGAAGGACTGCTTGCCCTTGCTGGCGAGGGCGGCAAAGGAGATGGCGGTGATGACCAGCGAGGCGATGATGAAGCCGCGCGACTTGGAGAGGATGTCAAAGACGCGGTCGGGAATGATTCGCACCGTGCTCAGCTGGGTGAGCAGGCCCTTGTCGATGACCCACATGAAGACCACGCGGGTGACGATGAGGGCGCCGATCATCGAGGACAGCAGACCCATCATGAGGGTGATGGCGAAGCCCTTGACCAGGCCGCCGGCGACCGCGAACAGGATGACCGCGGAAATGAAGGTCGTGATGTTGGAGTCGGCGATCGCGGAGAAGGCCTTCTCATAGGCGGCCTCAAGGGCGGCGGACAGCGATTTGCCAGCCTCCCGTTCCTCGCGCAGGCGCTCGTAGATGAGCACGTTGGCGTCGACGGCCATGCCGATGGTCAGCACGACACCGGCGATGCCGGGCATGGTGAGGGTGAAGCCGAACAGGGCCATGCCGCCGAAGAGCAGGGTCAGGTTGATGACCAGGCCGACGATGGCGACCAGGCCTGCCGTGCGGTAGATGAAGAGCATGAACAGGGTGGTCATGCCCAGGCCGACGAGGCCGACCCACTTGCCCTGGTTGATCGAGGACTCACCGTAGGAGGCAGACACCGCGCTCTCGGAGAGGATGGTCATCGGGTTTTCCAGCGGGTTCTCGAGCAGGCTGGCGAGCACGCGCACGTCGTTCTCCTTGAAGTTGCCACTGATCACCGCCGTGCCGCCAAAGCGGTCGCTCTGGAGCACCGGCGCCGAGATGATTTCGCCGTCGACAATGATCGCCATCTGGCGGCCGCGATTGACCGCGGCGACCTCGTCGAAGAGCTTGGCGCCCTCGCTGTCGAGGTTGAGGATGACCTTCCAGCCCTCGGCATCGAAGGTGGGGAAGGCTTCCTTGACGTACTTGCCGTCGAGGTCGGCGCGGTTGCGCACGAGTTCGCTGCCGCGCTCCGGCAGGTCCTTGCCTTCAGCATCCTGCTCGATGCGGTACTTCAGTTCCTCCCAGCCCGGCTCCTTGACGCCACCGTTGGCCTGAATCTCGGCGAGCTTGCCGCGGCTGTCCTGATGGACGATGCGGAACTCGAGTTTGGCGACCTGCTGGATCTTCTGGCGAACTTCGGCGAATTCCTCGGCCTTGACGCCCGGCATCTGGACGAGGATGCGGTCGGTGCCCTGCGGCGCGAGCATGAGGTCATTGTTGCCCTCGGGGTTGAGGCGCTTCTCGAGGATGGCGATCGCCTGCTGCACGGCCTCGGGGGTGACCGGCTTGGCCTGGCCGTCCGGGGTTTGACCCTGCTCCAGGCGGACGACGAACTCGCTGCCGCCCTGGAGGTCAATGCCCCGCTGAATGCCCATGTTGCGCACCGACAGCACCGCGAAGGCGGTGGCCAGGAAGATGAGGATGGTGCCGTAGCGGCGCTTGCGATCGTGCAGGGTGGTGCCGATGTAGAAAAGCAGCAGCAGCAGGATGGC